>JBEKZT010000211.1:0-3636 GCA_049509595.1 Verrucomicrobiota bacterium | reverse complement strand
GTCAGTCTCGCATGGCGAATAAACTTTTCGCGCGCGCTTTATTTTCTAAACTGGCCGCGTGTCTCTCAAAATCGGCGACAAACTTTCCCTGACAATCCACGACATCGCGTTCGGCGGCGAAGGCGTCGGGCGAATTGATGATTTTGTCGTGTTCGTGCCGTTCGTCATCGTGGGCGAAACCGTCGAAGCCGAAATCACCGAGGTCAAAAAGAATTTTGCGCGCGCGAAATTGTTGCGCGTGGAAAAAGCATCGCCGGAGCGCGTCGCGCCGGAATGCCGTTACTTCGGCGCGTGCGGCGGCTGCCAGTATCAGCACATCGCCTACGCGACGCAGTTGCGCGTGAAGCACAAGCAAATTTCGGATCTGTTCGAGCGCGTCGGGAAAATTCCGGCGGACAAAATCGCGCCGGTGATCCCGAGTCCGCAGCCTTACGGTTATCGCAACCGCATCATGATCCGCAGCCAGTGGAACGGCCCGGCCAAAAAACTGGTCATCGGCTTCATCCGCGCGGACAACAATTTCGTCGAGGACATTGAGGAATGTAAAATCGCCGAGCCGGCCATCAGCGAACAGATCAAACTCGTCCGCGCCAATCCGCCGCCAAAGGGCGGGATCAAGATCGTGCTGCGGATTCCGCCGGAAAACTGGGATGTGCCGCCGGATTCGTTTTTCCAGAACAATTTTTTCCTGCTGCCGAAACTCGTCGAGACCGTGCGCGGATTTTTGCGCGACGGCGGCGCGAAGCATCTGGTGGATTTGTATTGCGGCGTCGGATTTTTCGGGATTGAGCTGGCGGATTTGGTTGAATCGTTTGTCGGCGTGGAATACGACCGGCTGGCAATTAATTCCGCGCGCAAAAATGCTGCTTCAAGGAAAATTCCCAACGGCGAATTTATTTCCGCGAAGGTCGAGGAGGCTTTGCCGGAGTTGCTGAAAAAGTTTTCGCCGGAAAAAACGTCGGTGATCCTCGACCCGCCGCGCAAAGGTTGTCTGCCGGAAACATTGAGATTATTGCGCGAAACGAAACCGACGCAGGTCATCTACGTTTCCTGCCATCCGGCGACGATGGCACGGGATTTGAACATATTGTGCGCGGACGGTGTCTTTGAACTGGCGCGCGTGCAGCCGCTGGATATGTTCCCGCAGACACAGCACGTCGAGTGCGTGGCGGATTTGCGCCGAATAAACTAATCTTGCCAATTTGTAAGGTATGGATTCAACTGTGTTAATCCAATGATGAAAAACGCACAGCCTGACGTGCCGCATAATTTTACCGCGCGCTTTTTGCCGTGGGTTGTGACGGCAGGAACACTGGTGCTTTATGCGCTGACAATCAATCACTGGATGTCGCTATTTAATCTCGGCTACGTCGCCAAAATTTCAGGTTGGACATGGCAGCCGGAGATTATGAATCCAATTTCCTTCATTGTTACGTATCCATTTCGTTGGCTGCCGACGACGTCAATTCCGTTTGCACTAAATTTATTTTCCACTGTTTGCGCGGCGTTGACATTGGGATTGCTGGCACGGTCAGTCGCTCTGCTGCCGCAAGATCGGACGCGCGCACAACGTGAACGCGAGCACAGTGATTTCTCACTTTTGACCATCCGCGCGGCATGGCTGCCGCCAATTTTTGCCGCGTTGGTGTGCGGACTGCAAGTGACGTTTTGGGAACAGGCGACGAATTTTACCGGGGAAATGTTTGAACTACTGCTGTTCGCCTTCGTGATTTGGTTGCTGCTGGAATACCGGATTGACAGGCGCGAATGGCGGCTGTTTCTAGCTGCATTCGTTTATGGCGCAGCCATGACGGACAACTGGGCGATGACCGGATTTTTCCTGCTATTCATCACGGCGGTTATCTGGATTCGCGGCGCGAGTTTTTTCAATTTCAGTTTTCTCAGCCGCATGGCCTTGTGCGGACTCATTGGAATATCCTTTTACCTTTTGCTACCACTGCTGGCGGTGATTTCAGACAAAATGCCAATCACCTTTTGGCAGGCGTTGAAATACAATCTGGCAGCGCCATCCGACCTTATAAAATTCTTTTTTGTTCGATCTGACGTGCGGGAAACTGTTGGCTTAATATCTTTAAGTTCGTTGCTGCCTGTGCTCGCATTGTCAATTCGCACAAAATCATTTTTTGGAGGTGGAGTTTCCAGTGGGATTAATGAAATTGTGGAGCGTTTCACATTTCATCTAATCTATGGCGTTTTTCTGGTCGTTTGTATTTGGGTGGCATTCGATCCGTCGTTTAGTCCGCGAAATATTTTTCCACGACAATTTGGTATTACTCTGCCATTTTTGACATTTTATTATCTCGGCGCACTGAGCATCGGCTATTACAGTGGATATTTTCTGCTCGTCTTTGGAACAAAAAAAGGCCGTTCTCAGCGGCACAAAACCCATCAAATTCCGGCACTCAATTATGTAATTGTCGCGATGGTTTGGCTGCTTTTCCTGATTGCCGTGACCGGATTAGTATACAAGAACGCGCCGCAAATCCATGCCGTCAACGACGATACGTTGAAAAAATACGCTGCGCTCGTGGAGGAAAAATTGCCGGCGGGCGGCGCAATTTTATTGTCTGACGATACACAACGTTTGCTTTTAGTGCAGGAAGCGCTGGTTTGCGATGGCAAAGCGGAAAATTTTGTGCCGCTCGATACAAAATCCTTGGTCTGGCCGGCGTATCACAAATTTTTGCACAAGAGATATCCGCAAAAATTTCCAGACACTATTGTCGCTGCTGAAACCAATGAGGTCAGTCCGTTGCATTTGATTCTGCTTTTGGCCACGCTCGCCAAAACGAATGAGCTTTATTATTTGCATCCGAGTTTCGGCTATTACTTCGAGCAATTTTATCTGGAACCGCACGGCTTGGTTTATAAATTGAAAATGCTGCCAAATGAAACTTTGTTGCCGCCCTTGCCGGACGAAAACCAAATCGCCGAAAACGAAGCGTTCTGGTCGAACACGGAAGCGACGGTTCTTGCCCCGATCCAACGCTCGCTCGCACCGACGGATCCAAACGCGCCCGTTTCATGGTCGGACAATTTGCTGGCGTTTTTGCAGGTTTCGCGCGGGCAAAATCCGAGTGCGATTGTCGCGGGCACATTTTATTCGCGCAGTTTAGATTTTTGGGGCGTTCAAGTGCAACGCGCCGGTGAATTTGAAAAAGCTGCGGCGCAGTTTGAAACGGCGGAAAAATTGAATCCCGACAACGTCGTTGCGCAAATCAATCTGGATTTTAACAAGACATTGTCCGCCGGAAAAACCACGCCGGTGGATTTATCAAAAACGACCTTGGATCAATTGGGTAAATACCGGTCGTGGCAGGAAGTGCTGACCGCCAACGGCCCGTTCGACGAACCGAGCTTTTGCTTTGAAAACGGCGTTGTGCTCGTGCAGGGCGGCTTGACGCGTCAGGCGGTTGAATCTTTCGCGCGCGTCCGTGAACTTTCGCCGGACAGCTTATCCGCGCGGTTGATGCTGGGCGAACTTTACGTGGCAAATCGCCTGCCCGACAGGGCGCTGGAAGAAATCCGGGAAATCCGCAACCAGCCGGAACGATTTTTGCTGACAGAAACCAACGAACCGCAATTGGCGCTCATCGAGGCCGGTGCTTACATGGA
>JBEKZT010000210.1:0-3637 GCA_049509595.1 Verrucomicrobiota bacterium | reverse complement strand
GTAACACCCGGCAAAAATCTTCCCCGCGTCCGGCTCCCCTTGCGTCATCGGCCCCATGCCCGACAAAATCATCGCCGCATTTTCAAACGCATCCAGCCACGACAATTTGTCAAAATGATGATAGCCCAGAATCCCGATGCCCAGCGAGAAGGCGATGATGCCAAGTGCCAGTGCAAAGTTCCGCGCCAGCCGTTTCAAATAGACGGAGCGCGGACACAACGGGATTTTGCTATGTTCATACATCGGACGTGCGGCCATGATGCGCCGGGCAGATAAAATTTCAAGCGCCAACGGAAGCATGTCTTTTTTAACGCTTAAATGGAGCGCCGCGCATAGCTCCTTGGTCTTGCCCAGAAAACTTCGTAATTGCGGTTGGAGTTGAAGGGCGGGTCGAAATAAACGACGCGGGACCAGAATCAAATCGCAAAGTCCGTGTATTCCGGCTTCACGGCTTCGGTCGGCGCGGACAACATGCCCGCCGCGACCGTCGCGTTCGTGCCTTGCTCGATCAAAATGAACGAGCCGGTCAGATGATTCGTCGCGTAACCGTCGAACACGATTGGCTTCGCGGTCTTGATGCGCACGCCGCCGATGTCATTGATCGCGAGCGCCGCCGGATCGGGTTCCGGTTCGAGTGTCGTCATGCTGATGCGATTTTCCAGTTTGGTGACGATGGCCTGAACCGTTTGCGTCGCGTGCTTGAGAAAATATTTTTTCCCCGCCGACAACGGACGGCTGTGCATCCAGCAAATGCGCGCCGACAATTCCGACGCGCGGCCCGGCAAATTTTCCACGCCCACGAGCATGTCGCCGCGGCTGATGTCAATGTCGTGCTCCAGACAAAGCGTCACCGACTGCGGGCAAAACGCCTCGTCGAGCGAACCGTCGTAAGTCCAGATGTCGGTGATTTTGCTCTTGATGCCGGCGGGCAGCACGACGACTTCCTGTCCCTTGTGCACGATGCCGCTGGCGATCTGTCCGCTCAAGCCTCGAAAATCATGCAGCTTTTTGTCGGTCGGATTGTTCGGACGATTCACCCATTGCACGGGAAAACGAAACGTGTTCAGATTCCGGTCGCTCGCGATGTGGACGGTTTCCAAATGCTCCAGCAACGTCGGCCCGCCATACCATTTGCAGGTTTTGGAAAGCTCCACCACGTTGTCGCCGTTTAGCGCGCTCATCGGAATGAATTTTACGTCGGGAAAATTTCCGAGCTTCGGCAGAAAATTTTCGATCTCGTCGCGGATTTCCTGAAAACGTTCTTCCTTCCAATCCACCAAATCCATTTTGTTGACCGCGATGACGAGATGCGGAATGCCCAGCAGCGCCGCGATGAACGTGTGCCGCCGCGTCTGCTCGATGACGCCTTGCCGCGCGTCCACCAGCACGATGGAAAGGTTCGCCGTGCTCGCGCCCGTGACCATGTTGCGCGTGTATTGCACATGACCCGGCGTGTCGGCGACGATAAATTTCCGTTTCGGCGTGGCGAAATAGCGATACGCCACGTCAATCGTGATGCCCTGCTCGCGTTCGGCGCGCAGGCCGTCGGTGAGATTCGCGAGATTGATCTGCCCGCCGCCGGTGATTGCGGCGGATTTTTCCATCGCCTCAATCTGGTCTTCCATCAACGATTTGGAATCGTAAAGCAACCGGCCGATGAGCGTGGACTTACCGTCATCAACCGACCCGCAAGTGTTGAAGCGCAATAATTCAATTGGGTGTTGAGAATGTGGCATCGTAACGAGCAAAAAATTCTAATTAAAAATTCAATCCTACCAAGTTAAATTCATACAAAACTGGCCTTTTTGGGTTAATTCATTTTTTCCATGGTTGCCGTGAACCACTGTCCTTGCCAAATGAATTTCAATTTTGCTGTCGCGGTCGGGACATCTTTTCCAGAAACACTGACAGTCAAAATATATTCTCCCGCGTCTGCAAAAATATATTCTCTATTTTGATTTAATGCCCCTGTCGGATATGCTTTTGTGGCAATAAATACAGCATGAACCGCATTAATAGTGTTCAAAACATCCAAGAAATAAGGAATGCCGGGAGCAATTGTTTTGGAAAGGCAATCATCTCTTTCGGCTGGCGCAAATGGTAATTCTCTGGGGTCATGGTCATAAATGGTTTTGCCATTTTTTTCTATTTTTATGAGATGGCCAACGCAGTTTTCTATCTCGTGACCACAATCAGTCTCAACGAGCATCCTGAAATATTTCATCGAGTTGTCCGGATTTGGAACAGCACAACCAGTTATTTCTTTGCGGCAAGAAAGTTTCAGTTTTGGAAAATTTCTGTATGCCATCCTCAATGCGCAAATAAATAATGTGACGAAGGCAAGGACAGCGAAGATTTCTTTCCCATGCGACGCATCCAAAAAAAGAGCAGCTAAAGCAAATGGGATTGAAAAAGCTCCACTCATAGCCGACCACCATCCTCCACAGATGGAAGCAAGAAGAGTTGCCCAAAGTCTAATTTTGACCATGCCGTTAAATCATCCTAGAACTATTTCATTCCGTAAAATCAAAAATACCCAGCTTTCTTCCGGTCTTCCATCGCGGCTTCACTGGCCTTGTCATCGGCGCGGGTGCCGCGTTCGGTCACGCGCGCGGCGGCGACTTCGGCGATGATGTCGTCAATCGTGTCGGTCTTCGATTCAATCATGCCCGTGCTTATCATGTCCGCAATCGTGCGCACGCGGACAATCAATTTTTTAATCGGCTCGTTCGGTTTCGGACGCGCGCCGGCAAACGGATCGGGCTTGGTCGCGTCCGTGTGCGGCGGCGGAACGGGCAGCCACTGGCCGCCGCGCCTAAAACAATCTCGCTCGTGGCTGAAATAAATGTTCGGCACTTCGAGCTTTTCCTTTTTGATGTATTCCCAAACGTCCATTTCCGTCCAGTTCGAGAGCGGGAACACGCGCATATTTTCACCGGGATTTACTTTCGCGTTGTAAAGATTCCAGATTTCCGGCCGCTGATTTTTCGGATCCCACTGGCCGAACGAATCACGAAAGCTGAAAAATCTTTCTTTCGCGCGGGCTTTTTCCTCGTCGCGCCGCGCGCCGCCAATGGCGCAATCGAATTGAAATTCCTCGATCGCGCCGAGCAGCACGGGAATCTGCAATTTGTTGCGACTGATTTCACCGGGCGAGGGCTGCGCGTGGCCTTTCGCAATCGCCTCGTCCACCGTGCGGACAATTAATTTCGCGCCAAGTTCCTTCGCGCGGCGGTCGCGGAACTCCAGCAGTTCAGGAAATTCATGGCCGGTCTCGACATTCAAAAACGGCATTGGAATGTCCGACGGACGAAACGCCTTTTCCGCGAGGCGCAAAAGACAGATGGAATCTTTGCCGCCGGAAAAGAGCAGCGCGGGCCGTTCAAACTCGGCGGCGACTTCACGCATGATGTGAATCGCTTCCGTTTCGAGATACTGCAAATGGTCGAGATGGTAACTGCTCATTTATTTGTCCGCAGATTAACGCAGATTAACGCAGATGAAACTCAAAAAAATAATCTGCGAAAATCTGTGAAATCTGCGGAAGAATCAGGTTTGTGCCACCGCTTTGCCGCCCCAGGTTGCGTGAAGTCCGCACTCGCGCTTGTCGTCGGCTTTCGCGGGATCGAAATAGTCC
>JBEKZT010000021.1:0-15533 GCA_049509595.1 Verrucomicrobiota bacterium | reverse complement strand
ATTCGCTATGAAATTGGCGGATTTATGATGCACAAAACTTTGGAGAAATCTTTTCGAACGGCGGAGCTGAAATTCAAAACGCATGAAAAAAAGACGCGCCAACTATTGATTGATCTCGCCGCGCGCGCTTACGAATTGGACAAAGGCAAATCGCCCGCGAACCTCGCCGATTTAGTGCCGGAATATCTCAAAGCCGTTCCGCAAGACCCGTTCACCGGCAGGAACATGGTTTATTCGCCGCGATAAACCGCCCGCGCCGTGCAGGTCTCCGCCACGACGACTTCCGTGAGCGACGGCAATTTCGGTTTCAATTTTTTCCAAATCCAAACGGCGACGTTTTCGCTCGTCGGATTTTCAAGGCCGGAAATTCCGTTCAAGTAATTGTGATCCAGCTTTTCCCAAACCGGCTTGAACACCGCTGCGATGTCCGCGTAATCCATCAGCCAGCCAAGCTTTTGATCGCACTCGCCAGTCACGGCAATTTCCACCTTAAAACTGTGACCGTGCAACCGACGACATTTATGCGACTTTGGCAAACGCGGCAACAAATGCGCCGCCTCAAATTGAAACGATTTTCGTAATTCCATTTTCATAATTCCAAATCAGTCCAAGTAACCAAATCTTCGAGCGCAGGCCGACCATCGTGCCGCCACGTTAATGGCGGATTTTGCATTTGCCCCAACGGGCAGACTCGTGTCGCGCCCCAACGTGCCAGTTGTAACGCGAGTTCGGAAATTTTTTCTTCCGGCGCGGCGATTCCGACCGTCGAGACTTTTCCACGCACGCTGTCCGCGCCTTGCAACGCCGCCGTCAAATCCGCAACCGGTTTGACGTAAATAAACCGGTTCAAACACGACAGTTGGAATCGCGCGTCAGACTCGAAAATCACCGTCCACGCTGTCGAATTCTGGCTGCACCAATGTTGCGTGCTTTCAGGCGAATGCGCTGCGCGGATCTCGTAAATCGCCCGGCGCGATGCAATTGTCGCCGCGTGTTCCGCCGGCAATTCGCCACGCGGCTCGCTGGCCTCGCGCTTTTCCAATTCTTCCGCAAGCAGTTGTCCGAAATGTTCCGGTGAAATTTCGCCGCCAAGCTGAACGTAAATAACGTGCGGCGAAAGACAGCCGAGTTGATTCCACGCAACCACGTCGCCCGCCACCGCCGCGACAATTTTTTTTGCGCGCGAACCGGACAAAACTTCACCAGTCACAAATCCAAAACTAACGCGATGGCCATAACCGACAAAACGAGTCTTCAACGGAAGTCGTTCGCGAATTTCATTGAGCGTTTCGTCGCTGCCCGTTGCGGTCGCGCAATCAGCTTCGTCAAAAAGCGCATTTTCCAATTCCAGATTTCCACCGCGCCACTCGGCGATTTCCAGGCACGCGCCGAGTTTCGGATCGGCGTCATAAATTGAGTGCGCGAACAATCGCGGCAAAAACGAACTACCGCTGGCGCATTTCACAAATTGTGCCGAATGCGTGAGCAAACCGAAGACAATGCCGCTCAAAGTCGGATTGGGAAGGTTGCCCGCCGCAATGTGAACCAAAAATTCCGGGCCGTGGACAATCGCGGCGCGATTTGATTTTTCTTCCGCGCGCGTCGCGACCAATTTGTCAGGCCGCCGCTCGTGGCCGAATTCCTGTTCGAGCAATGCGTGAAAATTTTCCGGCGTGAACCGGCAAAAAAAATTGTCCAGCCCTTTTGCCAGCGTCGCACGTGAAAATCCGGTTTTCTCCGGGCCAAGCTCCAGCGCAAATTTACGAAATGAATTATTCTCCTGCCGCCAACTCGTCGCGACGTCGCAAAACACCTGGATCAGATTTTCTGTCGAACGCGCGGCGAGATAACGCTCACGGTTGCACTTCAATGTCCGGCATGCCTCCGTGATCATCGAGGGCGACAAAGTTGCTTCCGGCGGCAAATCCGCGAGAAAATAGTTTGGCAGGTTCATGCAGTCATCAGCGAACAGCCGCGCGTTTCGGCCGGTTGCGCGCGGCCAATCAATTCAAACCCGTCGCCGCGCCGGATGCCCAAGTCTTCCGTTTGAACCGCCATGACGGAAAAGACATTCGCCAGATCGAACACGCGGATCAAACCGGTTTCGCCATCACAAACTTCAAGCCCAGTTTCCGGCGAGATGATTTGCACGCGCACCCATGGCGGGAAATGGAACCCCCGTCCCAAATTTTGGATTTCAGAATCGTAAGCTTGTGAGCTCAACTCACTCATGCCGTATTCGCAAATGATTTTGTTTTGCGGGATGCCCAACCTTTCGGCGATTAGTAAGTGCAGTTCGTTTTTTGGAAGCATGCGTGAACGGTTTTTATAACCACCGGTTTCCATTGCACATGAACCGCGCGGCAGTTTGAAGGTCAGGTTGTTTGCCGCAAAATAATCCAGCAAGTGAACGAATGAAAAAGCCGTCCCCAATAACGTGACAGGTTTCAACTGTTCGCACGCCGTTTTCAATTTTTGAATTGTAACGGCAAAATTCACCGTCCACATTCCCTCGGGTGTGACTTGACCGACGAAAGCGGATTCAGGCAGGCCAAATTTTTTCCCTAGCGTTTCAAACATGTGGACAAGCGAAGAGCGCGGCGCGGCGTTTTGGTTCGGCGTCAAAAAAATAAGTTGTCCGTCTGTGCCAAAGTAAAAGTGAAACCACGGCCATAGCGACGTCTCATAAACCGCCAGTGATTCGTCGTTGTGAAAATGGCGGCTCGGCTTTTGTTTCGTTGTGCCGCTGGAATAAAAAACTGCGGTGCGCTCGTTTTGTGCGAGGCACGTCAGCTCAAGTTCTTTGAACGCCGCCGTCGGCACGGCGGGAATCTGCGTCCAATGCTCGACGGCTTCCGGTGTCCGTCCGCGTGCTTCGCAGATTTTTTGGTAGGCTAAATTATTTTGAAATTGCAAAGCAAACAATTCGAGAGCCAGCGAATCAAACCGCCGATGTAATTCTTGTTCGCCAGCTAGAAACTTGTGCTGATGTATCAACTCCCGCAAACGGGTAGCAAAGCTGAAAAGTTCTGTGTTCATGCGGTGTTTGTTTACCGGCTGGTTTTCCGCGACAGCCGAAAAGCATGATAACATAAGATGATTTAGCTGCAAGCGAGATTGCAAACACTGCATTACTGCGCCACACTGGCGATTCAACAATGAGCAAACGGTTTTACATCACAACGGCGATTGATTACGTGAACGGCCAGCCGCATCTCGGCCATGCTTACGAAAAAATTGTCGCAGACGTGATTGCGCGGTCGCGCCGCAGTTTGGGGCAGGAAGTTTTTTTCCTGACCGGCCTCGATGAACACGGCCAGAAAGTGCAGCAGGCCGCGATCGCCGAAGGCGAAAGTCCGCAAGCTTACTGCGACCAACTGGCGGCGGATTGGAAGGTGTTCGCGAAGAAACTGGAACTGACCAACGACGATTTTGTCAGAACCACAGAATTACGACATAAAGTATTTGTCCAAGCAATTACCAAAAAACTTAATGAGGGCGGCCATTTTTATGAAGCGACTTACAAAGGTTTCTACTCAACAAAAGAAGAAACTTTTTTGACTGAAAAAGATCGGCGACTGGATGGGACTTTCGATCCGGCGTTTGGTGAAGTAGTTGAATTGTGGGAAAACAATTGGTTTTTTAGATTAAAACAACATCAACAGTGGCTGATTGAATATATTGAAGCAAATCCGTTATTCATTCAGCCGGATTATCGTCGCAATGAGGTTCTTGGCTTTCTCAAACATAACACGCTTGAAGACCTTTGTATTTCACGTCCGAAATCTCGATTAGCTTGGGGTATTCCAATTTTAGGCGAAATTTTTGTGGCGTATGTCTGGTTTGATGCGCTGGTGAACTACATTTCCATTCCAGCCGAACACCGTGATAAAACAGTTTTGTCGGCCATTCCAAAAGATTTTTCATTGACACCACCAAGTTCTAATTTGGATTTGTGGCCTGCCGACATCCACGTCATCGGCAAAGACATCTTGAAATTTCACGCGGTCTATTGGCCGATCATGCTCAAGGCGATGGGACTGCCGCTGCCGAAACAAATTCTCGTCCACGGCTGGTGGCAGAAGGATGGGCAAAGAATGAGCAAAAGCACCGGCAATGTGGTTGACCCCATTGCGATCATCAACGAGTGGGGCGTGGATGCATTTCGCTTCTACGTTTTGCGCGAACTCGACATCGGCCCGGATGGAAACTGGACGGAAGCCGGGTTCAAGTCACGTTACTCCGCCGAACTCGCGAATGGTCTCGGCAATTTGGTGAATCGTTCGCTCTCGATGTTGAAGCGTTATCGCAACGGAATTGTTCCGGCGAAATCGGATGAGCTTTCCGCCGACGCCGCGAAAGCGGCGGACGAAACGCGCGCGTTGCTCAAGCAAAACCAGCTTCAAGCCGCACTGCAAAGCATCTGGGCGCTCGTCACGCGCGCTAATCAATACGTTGACCAGACCGCGCCGTTCAAACTGGCCAAAGACCCGGCGCAGGCCAAACGGCTCGACGAAGTTTTGTATAATCTCGCCGAGACGTGCCGTGTGCTGGCCGTTTTGCTCTGGCCGTTTTTGCCGGGAACGGCGGTGAAAATTTACGCGCAGCTTGGTTTGAACGCTACGCCCGACAAATTTTCCGAAGCCGCTTGGGGAAAATTGGAATCCGGCCACAAAATCGGTGAACCTGCGCCGTTGTTTCCTCGAAAGGAAATTTAATCAAGTGCTCAACAAACGTTTTCACGTCAGTTCACGTAAGTGGGTGACAGAAAATAAAGATAGCCCGCTTGCAGTTTTGGCAGGTCCACGCCGAGGTCGAGCTTGATGTTTTTGGCGGAACTGCTTTGCCCGAACATGGAAAGAAAATCCGAAATGTCGTAACGCTCGCGGTATTCAATCAGATTCGCGTCATTGATGCCGACAATTTTTTCCGCGCGGGCAACCGCATCCTGAAAATCACCCAGCTCGTCCACGAAACCCAGTTGCAATGCCTGCGTGCCGGAAACGACGCGACCATCCGCGTAATTTGCCCAGTCGTCCGCGAGCGGGCGGCCTTCGCTTTTATTTTTTTCGTGAGCGGCACTGCGGCCTTCCGCGACAACGCTTTTGAATTTTTGATACGTCTCATCAATCAACCCCTGCACCATGGCGTGTTCTTCAGGCGGAATTTCATTTGTCTCGCGCATGCCGCTCAACATGTCCTTGAATTTGCCGCTCTTATAGACGTTGGGTTCCACGCCGATTTTATCCATCAGGCCGCGATAATTGATGCTTTCCATGATGACGCCAATGCTGCCGGTGATGGTCAAATCGTTTGCCACAATCCAACGGCATGGCGATGAAATGTAATAACCGCCGGACGCGGCGAGACTGCCCATCGAGCAAATTACCGGTTTGCCCGAATCGTCCTGAAATTTTTTGATGGCACGGTAAATTTCATCCGACGCCATTACTTCTCCGCCGGGAGAATCCACTTTGAGGATCACGGCCTTGACGCGGCTGTCATCCTTTGCGCGGTCCAGTTGCGCCTGAATCACGTCCACGATGCTGTTGCCGGTTTGATCGGCGGTGTGACCCGTGATGATGCCGTCAACGGTGATGACGGCAATTTTGCTGTGTGCGCCGTTATCCTCCAACAGATATTCATCGAGACGCGGACCGCCATCACGTGAAATGCCGCTCTTGAAAGCATTGTTAAAACTGATCGCGTGCGAGATGAACTGCGTGAAATTTCCAAACACACTGAAAACGAGCAGCACCAGCAAAATAATCGCGGCAATCATCCAACCACGGCCGCGTCGGGGTTTGGACGATGGCGGTGGCACGATGACCGGCGGCGGTGGCGTCAACGGCGGCGGAACCGCGCCGGAAGAAAAATTTGTTTCCATAACGTGCCAAAACTAACGCAATTTCTGCGAACGGGCAAGGCGATTGCGCATCACCAGTAATGATGCACCAACGGCTTGATCTCCGCGTCGTAAATTGCGCGGATTTTTTTCATCGTCGCCTTTGGCAAAGGCTTCAAGCCTGATGCCGCGATGTTTTCCGCAGCCTGCGCCGGACGTTTCGCACCGGGAATCGCGCACGTGATGGCGGGAAATTCCAGAATCCAGCGCAAGGCCAGTTGCACAAGCGTCGCGCCTTTGGGAACGAACGCTCTCAATTCTTCAACTGCGCGCAATCCGGTCTCGAAATCCACGCCCGAAAAAGTTTCGCCGCGATCAAACGCATCGCCATGACGATTAAATGCGCGATGATCGTCTTTGGTAAAAATACTTTCGCGCGTGATCTTGCCCGACAACATGCCCGAAGCCAGCGGCACGCGCGCAAGAATTCCAACTTCGCGCTTGTGCGCTTCGTTAAAAAATAATTCCGCCGGACGCTGGCGGAAAATATTAAAAATAATCTGCACCGATTGCACACCGGGAAATTCAATCGCTTTCAACGCTTCCTCGACTTTTTCCACGCTCACGCCGTAATGGCGAAGCTTGCCGGCCTTTACCAAGTCATCGAGGATTCCAAACACTTCCGGCATGTAATAGACCCCGGTTGGCGGACAATGCAGCTGTAGCAAATCAATCGCATCCGTGTCCAGATTCCGCAAACTGCGCTCGACGAACACCGTGAGGTTCGTGCGATTGTAACCTTCCGGTGTTTGTTTCGGTAAACGGCGTCCCGCTTTTGATGCGATGTAAAATTTTTCCTTCCGCTCCTTGCGCAATTTCGCCAGCAGCCGTTCGCTGCGACCGTCGCCGTAAACATCCGCCGTATCGAAGAAATTTACACCGCCGTCGAGCGCGGCATGGAGCGCAGCGAGCGAATCCTTGTCTTCGACATTGCCCCACGAGCCGCCAATGGCCCACGAGCCGAAACTGATTTCCGAAACTTTCCAGCCCGTCCGCCCAAGTTCACGGTATTTCATGCGCGCAAGTTAAAGGAAGATTTGCGCCCGCTCAAGCACGTGATTCAATTGGCTGTCCGACATGGATTCGAACCATGAATAACGCCTCCAAAGGGCGCTGTGTTACCATTACACCATCGGACAAACCGCAATTATCCTAATTTTTTTGAGCATTTTACGCAAAGAGAAAATCATTGCGACAATTCATGTGAAAGAAAGTTTGCCCGCATTGCATTTCAGCGACACAATGTAAGAGCTTTAATGAACGATACTGCCATTGCTGAAAATCCGCCCGCGACAAAAATAAAATCTTTGTCGCCGGAAATTGATTTTTCAAAACCAGTCGTCCGGCCAAAAAAGGGAACGCTCAAGCTTATCGGCGAAGTTCTGAATCACGGCGGGCCGGGCTATCTGCAATTCGCCATCACGAACATTTGCAATGCCGACTGCGGCTTTTGCGGATTCGCGCGCTCGAAGTTTGATCCGAAAGCGCGTCGTAGTGTCACGTTACAAGAAGCGCGCGACGTCATTGACATCGCGGTGAAAAATCACATCGGCTACTTGCTCTTCGTCGGCGGTGAACCGATGGTGCATCGCGATTTGCGCCCAATGACGCGTTACGCGGCCGAGCGTGGGATTCATCCGATGATTTGCACGAATGGCGGGTTGTGGAACGACGAAAATATGCGCGGCCTCGCGAGCGACGGCTTGACCAGCGTCATCATGTCCATTGACGCGCATGACATCAATGCGCATGAAAAAAATCGTGGTCTGCCGGACGTTTGCAAAAAAATAAAAAAAGCGAACGAATTTTTCCACTCGGTCGGAATCCAAACCACCGCGAGCATCACGGCGAGCCGGTTGATTGAGGACTACGAGAAGCTGCCGGAATTTCTCGAAACGCTCGGATTCAAAAGCTGCACGTTCAGTTATCCGCTGACGTCGCTCGCCAGCAGTTATTTAAGTTTTAGCGACAGTGGACTCGTCAATTTCAACAACGCCGAACTGATCCAACTGTTCGAAAAAATCAAGCAGATGAAAAAGAACAGCGGTTATCCCGTCGTGAACCCGACCGAATCGCTCGACGAGATGCAGCGGCACTTGCGCGGCGAGAAGGAAAAATTCGGCTGCCTCGGCGGGCACAAATATTTTTACCTCGACTGGAACCTGGATTTGTATCGCTGCCATTTTTGGGAGAAGCCGATGTGCAAAGTTTGGGAATGGGACGACTCGAAGCTCATCCGCGACGGTTGCACGCGCTGCATGATTGACTGCTACCGCGACCCGAGCGTGCTGCAATTCGTCGCCATCAGCGCGAGCGACGCGTTCAACAATCTGAAAAAGGGAAAACTTCTTTCCGCCGCGAAAAACATTTTTGACTCGCGCAACCTGACTTCAATCAAGGCCGTTTGGGAAGACCGCAAGTGGATTGGTGGAGTGTAAAACGAAGTCCGCTTTTTTGGCAAAAATTCTCGACTCGGTTCGGAAATGGGTGAATTCAGCGGAATAATTATTAAAAAATAAGCGAGACTCGCCGATTGGATAGCTCAGTAAAATCTAAAAAATAGTTTAGAAATTTAGACTATTGTTTTTTTGATTTTGTCCAAAAATCTCTAGTTTCTTTTAGCTGTTGAATTTTATTTTTTCTCAAATCAGGTTTTTTGAGAATTAATTCAAGATATTTTGATATAGATTCCAACGCTTTATCCATGGCAAAAAAGCTATTTCCGTTTTGCAATTATCTTTCCCGTCAAAAAATTCCCTCTTGTCATCCGGCAAAACCATGATAGTTTTACCGTCCTTTTTATGAAGACGGACATTCATCCGAAATATGTGGACGCGGAAATCCGTTGCGCTTGCGGCAACGTGATCAAGACGCGCTCCACCAAGCAGACCATCATCGTCGGCATTTGCAACGTGTGCCATCCCTTCTACACCGGCACGCAAAAGTTCGTGGACACCGCCGGCCGTGTGGACAAATTCCAGCAGCGCGCCGCCAAGACGCAGGCCGCCGCCGAGGCGTTCGCCACGAAGAAAAAGAAAAAGGCCTAGCTGCCCGATTTCATTCCGCCCGCCCGCGCGTTTGCGTGAGCGGGCGGATTCTTTTTACGAAAATGGATTTAAGACCACACATCGAAAAATTTCGCTCGCGCTACGCCGAATTGGAAACGGCGTTAAGCGATCCGAAGCTTTTTGACAATCCACAACGCGCGCAGGAGTTATCGCGCGAGTATTCGCGGCTGAAAGAATTGATCACAACCGGCGACAATTACAAAAAAGTTTTGGCTGACCTTGAAGAAAATCGTTTGCTGCTCAAAACCGAATCGCCGGATTCGGAAATGGCGCAAATGGCGAAGGAAGAAATCGCGCGGTTCGAAGCGGAAGAAAAAAAACTGTCGCAGCAAATCCAATTTGGCCTTGTTCCGCCGAACCCGACGGATTCACGCAACACGATCATTGAAATTCGAGCGGGCGCGGGCGGTTCGGAATCCGCGCTATTCGCCGCAGACTTATATCGGATGTATTGCCGCTACGCCGAAGCGCGCGGCTGGAAAATTGAAACGATGGATTCGAGTCCGTCTGATTTGGGCGGTTTCAAGGAAATCATTTTTGAAGTGACCGGTGCGGACGTTTTCAAGCGGCTGAAATACGAGAGCGGTGTTCATCGCGTCCAGCGCGTGCCCGCGACCGAAGCGCAAGGCCGAATCCACACCAGTACCGCGACCGTTGCCGTTCTGCCCGAAGCTGAGGAAGTTGACCTCGAAATCAAACCCGACGAAATTGAAATCAATGTCTGCCGCGCGTCGGGCAAAGGTGGTCAGGGCGTGAACACGACGGACTCCGCCGTGCAAATCATTCACAAACCAAGTGGATTGATTGTCCGTTGCGCCGACGAACGTTCGCAACAAAAGAACAGGATTAAGGCGATGAAAGTTTTGCGTTCGCGTTTGCTCGAAAGAAAAATCGCCGAGGAAAATGCAAAATATGCCGCGCAGCGAAAAGACCAGGTCGGCACCGGAGAACGCAGCGAAAAAATTCGCACTTACAATTTTCCGCAGAATCGCGTCACCGACCATCGCGTTGAGTTGACGCTTTATAATTTGGCAAACGTTATCGAAGGTGAAATTGACCCGCTTATCGAGCCGTTGATGACGCATGATTTGGAAGAAAAGCTCTCAACTTTGAAATTATGAAATTACCCGCACATATCAAGGGATTGGTTTTCGATTGCGACGGCACTTTGGCCGACACGATGCCGTTGCACTGGCGCGCGTGGCAGGTGATCACCGCCAAATACAAACTGCATTTTCCCGAAGACCGGTTTTATTCGCTCGGCGGCGTGCCGTCGCGCGACATTTTGAAAATGCTCGCCGAGGAACAAGGTGTCACGCTCAACTACATTAAAGCAGCGCGCGAAAAGGAAAATGTCTATCTGCCGCTCATGTCGGAAGTCGGGCCGATTCAGGCCGTAGTGGAAATTGCAAAAGAGAACTATGGAAAAATTCCAATGGCTGTCGCCTCTGGCGGTTCGCAACAGATCATTGTGCAAGTGCTTGAGCATCTAAAAATCCGCCATTTGTTCGACGCTGTTGTGACCAGCGAAATGGTGGAAAATCAAAAGCCCGCGCCAGACATTTTTCTCGAAGCAGCGAAACGAATCGGCATTGAACCAAAATTTTGCCGCGCCTACGAAGACACTGAACTTGGTTTGCAAGCCATTCACGCAGCGGGAATGGAAGCAGTGGATGTCAGAAAATTGCGTTCTCCCAACGAGTAATCAAGCAACCGCGTGCGCGGCATGCGGTGCCTGATTTTCCGACCAAACGATTTTTCCGCTGACGATTGTCGCCACGGCTTTGCCGTTAAGCTTCCAGTTGTGAAACGGGCTGTTTTTGGATTTGCTCGCGCTTTCTTCGACGTTGAAAATCCACTCGCAGTCTGGATCAAAAATTGTGACGTCGGCGTCCGCGCCAACGCTCAATGTGCCTTTATTCAGATTCAACAAACGCGCCGGATTCACGGTGAATTTTGCAATTAAATCGGGAAGTGAAACTCGCTTCGTGTGGACCAATTGCATGAGCGAAAGTGAAAGTTCGGTTTCCAAACCGGTGATGCCAAATGGCGCATAATCGAATTCGACTTCTTTTTCATAATCGCAGTGCGGCGCGTGGTCGCTGCACAAAATTTCAATCGCACCGTCGGCCAGACCTTCAAGAATTGCCTCGCGATCACGCGCGGAACGCAGCGGCGGGTTCATTTTAAAATTCGTGTTGTAGGCGGGCCACGGCGGAGGTTCGTCGGTTTGGGAGTCTGCCAGAATTTTTCCGTCTTGCGCCCAGAATTTTTCACTTCCGGCAACCGCCGCGTCAGTCAAAGTAAAATGATGCGGACACGCTTCACCGGAAATTGGCACGCCGCGCTTTTTGGCTTCGCGAATCAGTGCAACGCTGCCTGCCGCACTTAGATGCTGGCAGTGAATTTTTGCGCCGGTCAGTTCCGCAAGCAGAATATTCCGTGCGACAATCATTTCCTCGCCCGCCGACGGCCAGCCGCGCAGGCCGAGTGCGGTGCTCCAATAACCTTCGTGCATCACCCCGTCGGTCACGAGGGAATAATCCTGGCAATGATCCATCACAGGCAGGTCAAACATCTTTGCATATTCACAGGCGCGGCGCATGAGTTCGTTATTCTGGATACAATGGCCGTCGTCAGTGACGGCAACGATCCCGGCTTTTTTGAGCGAGCCAATCTGCGCCAGTTCCTCGCCCGCGATATTTTTTGTGATTGCGCCGGCCACTAAAACATTCACAACACTTTCGCGCGTTGCGCGTTCGCGGATGAGCGCGACGGTGCCGGAATTGTCAATCGCCGGTGACGTGTTTGGCATGCAGACAACGGAAGTAAATCCGCCGCGCGCGGCTGCAGCCGTTCCGGTCGCAAGATTTTCCTTTGCAGTCTGGCCGGGTTCGCGCAAATGAACGTGCAAATCAATCAGGCCGGGGCAAATTATTTTTCCTTTGGCATCGAAGCGTTCAATTTCTTTCGGGGCTTTAGCGGAAAGATTTTTCCCGACGGCTGAAATTTTTCCACCGGTGATGAGAATATCCGCAGGAGAATCAAAATGATTTGCGGGATCAATCACCCGTCCGCCGGTGAGAAGCAGCGAATTCATGTGCGGCAGCATAACGCGAACGGATTGACAAGGCAAGCGGGGGAATTATGATTTGCGCGAACGAAAAGCGGGCGTAGCTCAATGGTAGAGCGCCAGTCTTCCAAACTGGTTACGAGGGTTCGATTCCCTTCGCCCGCTCCAATCTGCATTATTCTCCTGAACGCGTCTTTCACCCGCTTCTCGCCATCGCTTTTGGAAATTAACTAGTCCTTGAGCCAATTGTAAATTGTCGTGTGGCCGCTAAACGCGGTTCCAAGCAAGAGCCGTAGGTTCTTAAATCGCGTGATAAATTAGAATGGTCAGGATGAACTCGTGCGCAAAAGTGAGAATATACCATCAATCTTAAAATGCCCAATAAAATCAGCCATTTTTATGAGTCTTGGACATTGGACATGCTAAAACCGGACAACTCCTGAGCAAAGACACACTAAACTGTTTGGAACTCTCAATAAGAAACGGAGTAGCTTGTTCTATTGGTGTCGTCTACACACCAAAGGTTGAGCGGATCCAATGAAGTGGGAAACTTCATGAATCGCGCGCTACCATCCACCATCGCGTAATTGGAGCCACCTGAATTTGTGGTGGGACCGCTGCTGTCGTGACGACTTTGTTCGGCAATGCCAGTGAAATCATTGCCGCCATTTTCCAATACGTCCATGTAGTAATCACCGGCAGTAGTCCGCTTTTCTCCCAAGGCAATTGTGTCCGTTGGATGCGGGATGGCGCTTTGTTTTATGCTGCTGGTGAGTATGAGATTTTCAAGTGTGTCCCAATCGGTGGTGCCAAATTTGTCCGCGAAATAATCATTCCAACCGTTGATCAAATAACTGCGAGGGGCAGCGTCAGCCGGATAGTCTGCCGTGTCTGTTTCAAGGGTAGCGGGCGTACCGGGGCCATCACTAGGGCAGCGCAACAATTGGACATTATTGTAATTGTGATAAAGCTGCTGCGGCCAGCGTCCCCTGTCGGTGCGTTGAGGAAATTGGCTATTATTGTCGTCCACATAAATCTGCAATGCAATTTGAAGCTGATGCAAATTGTTCAAGCAAGCGATGCGTTTGCCCGCCTCCTTCGCGCGGCCCAGAGCGGGCAACAGCATCGCCGCCAAAATGGCGATGATGGCGATGACGACGAGCAATTCGATCAGCGTGAACGCAAATAATCGTTCAAAGCTGGTCAATTTCTGTTGAGTTGCTATTTTCATAACCGTTCAATCCAATTTTCCGTCCTTTAATTTATGGAAAAAAGACAATGGATTCTTGCGACCATCGCACTTGTACTTATCAGTGTCTACATTTACTTCTTTACTGACTGGTTCAAGCCAAAAATAATTCACATTGCAGACACCCAGCGGCCGTTACGGTCGCGCTTTTTGCCCGGCATGACGGTCAACGTGGCGTTCGCCTTTGAACGGCCCTACCGACTTACTGAAGTCAAAGTCGTCCCGCTTGCCGAATGGCAAACAAATCAGTTGGTCCTTCCCGTCTGGCATTTGATTTCCGATTCCAAGTCCGATCCAGTTAGATTTTTCTTTTATGGCCAAATCATTCGCGGCATGAAAACGGCCATGGCCGACGCGCAACCCGAACCGCTCCAAACCAACATTCTTTATCGCCTTTTCGTCTTCGCAGGTTCCGTTAAAGGCCAGCATGACTTTGAAATCGGCAAAAGGCCATCCCTCACATCTACAAACCAATAACTGTCCGCCTTAGACGGCTCCGCGTTGAACCGGGTTACGTTGGGTTTCGATTTTCGTTCCGGCAAAATGGCACGATGCCCAATGGCTTTTTGAAACTTCGCGTAGTTCCGGGAATTCTGCCTTGCACTTTGGCAGTTGCGCAATCGGACAACGCGGATGAAACGGACAACCGGATGGCGGATGAATCGGCGACGGCACGTCACCAGGCAAAACAATCCGCTGCCGTTTCGTTTCAGGATCAACTTCTGGCACGGCGGAAATCAGCGCCTGCGTATAAGGATGCTGTGGCTCGCGAATGAGAGTTTTCGCTTCGGCGGCTTCCACAATTTTTCCGAGATACATCACCAGCACGCGGTGACTGATATGTTCGACCACTGCTAAATCATGTGCGATGAACAGATAAGCGATGCCGTGTTCCTGCTGCAAATCGCGGAGTAGATTAATGATCTGCGCCTGCACCGAAACGTCCAGCGCGCTCACCGGCTCATCGCAGATGATGAGTTCAGGCTCGACCGCCAGCGCTCGCGCGATGCCGATGCGTTGTCGTTGACCGCCGGAAAATTCATGCGGATAACGCTGCGCATAAACCGGGTCGAGGCCGACATCCTTGAGCAGTTCAAAGATTCTTTTTTGCCGCGCGGACTTGCTGTCGGTCAATTTGTGGATGTCCAGTGCCTCGCCGACAATCTGCTCGACGGTCATGCGCGGATTGAGCGAGCCGTAAGGGTCTTGAAAAATCATCTGGAACTTGCGCCGCCGTGCGCGCAAGACCGCGCCGCTCATTTTCAAGATGTCCTCGCCATTGAGCGAGATTTCCCCCGCCGTTGGTTCGACGAGCCGGACGATGGCGCGACCAAGTGTTGTCTTGCCGCAGCCGCTTTCGCCGACGAGGCCGAGCGTCTCGCCCGGCGCGATGCTGAAGCTCACGTCGTCCACCGCCTTCACGGATTCGCGGACGCGGCTGAACATCCCGTGTTTCACGGGAAAATGCACTTTTAGATTTTTTACTTCGAGCAGCGGCATCGCGGGAAAAGATTAAAGCTCTTCCACAAATTCTTCCAGAGTTAAACCCGGCTTGACAAACCTTATTCGCAGGTGTGGGGTGAAATTGCCGCGCCATCTTCCGATTGAATTTTTGAGAATTCACATTTGCTAATGATCTCAAGGTGGCGTGAACCCCGCAATTAAAGGGAATGCACTGAAAATCAATTCAGTTTTTTTGTAGTTTTCGTGGCGGTGGTTTGTTATACTGCCCGCACAGTCAACCGTTGCAGGCTTATGGAAATCATTTTCAACTGTCCTCATTGCAACCAAGAATTGAGCGTGGACGGCGAAGGCGCGGGCACAGAGATTGATTGCCCGACGTGCGGGGAAAAAATTACCATTCCGCAGCAACCGTCCGCCCGCGTTGCGCCGCCACCGTCGGCACCGCCTGCTTCGGAAAAAAATGCCAACCCCATCGCCGCATCCGCCGCCGCCAAAGTGGAGAAGCGGCTCAAAGTTCCTTTGCGGGAAACGCCGACGGAAATGCTCATCAAAAAATCGGCGGTGCCGCTCGAAGCCGTCGCCAAAGGCGCGGACAAACGAATCCGCATCCACACCATTCGCCACGCGAGTTGCATCGAATCCGGGCACGACAAATTTGATGAAGTAGTCGCTAAATTTTTGGCTGAAGTGGGCGAGGCAAACATCATTGGCATCCATACCGTCAGTTACTCACATATTGATACTGGCTCGCAAAAATTGCTGAACGATTATGGC
>JBEKZT010000209.1:0-3752 GCA_049509595.1 Verrucomicrobiota bacterium | reverse complement strand
CGACGCCGTCCTCGCCGCGAGCATTTTCCATTTCGGAACTTTCACTGTGGGCGATGTGAAACAGTTTTTGGCGAAGAAAAAAATTCCGGTGAGGTTGTGATGAGCGGCTCAAAAAGAAAGGCAGAGAAATGATGACTTCTCGACAATCCGAAATTGCAGCAGAAGCATATGCTGCATCAATTCTTGCGCGTTCTGGATACCAAGTTTCAGTTCAATATGGCGCAAATCAGCCGGACTATGATTTGGTGGCAGAAAAAGAAAGACGAATTCTGCTTGTTTCGGTCAAAGGAAACAAAGATGGAGGATGGCCGCTGGCAGTCAGCTACAAAAAAGCTGACGTGAGCTATCTTCAAGCAATCGACAATTGGGAGGCTGATCAAAGGAAAGATATTGTTTTCATATTTGTTCAGTTTTTAAATATTCCACTCACTTCTGCTCCGCGCGTTTACGTTGCAAGAGCAGATGAAGTTGCAACTTATATGAAAACTCAATGCGACGGGAAAGGCCATGGTGCTTTATGGGAAGATGTTCGACGTGATCATCCAAAATCAAAATATAGTCATGCAATTCCAAAAGTTTGGGAATTTTCTCAAAACAGAATCGATACGATTTAAAAATTATTATGAACGACCTGACCCAATCCCGCTGGCTGCCCATCGTGCTGCTGATTTGATCGAACATTTTCATGACGTTCGCGTTCTGGCCAAAGGCCGAGTCAGGTAAATTTCTCTAAATTGTGCGAAAACAAGGGTTTTTTGCAGATTTTGCCCTGTCTGGGCAATTCCGACGCGCGTCTGGAAGCCTCAGACAGGAGTCTGAACGATTCCGCCGGGCGTCCGGGAAGCTCCGCCGCCAGTCTGAACAATCCGGACGGGAGGCCGAGGAGCTTGTCCGCGCGTCCAAGGAACCCGGACGGACGGACGGGAAATTCCGCCACGAGTCTGAATAACCCGGCGGCGTGGCGGAACAATCGGGGCGTGCCATGAAACCGGTTCGCATTTGACAGCATTGGCGGATGAATTCACTTTTGCGGCATGAATCTAACTGAATCCCGCTGGCTGCCCATCGTGCTGCTGATCTGCTCGAACATTTTCATGACGTTCGCGTGGTATGGCAATCTGAACTCGAAATTCAAAGGCACGCCGCTCTGGCTGGTCATCCTCGCGAGCTGGGGCATCGCTTTCTTTGAATATGTTTTCATGATTCCGGCCAACCGCTGGGGCAACTCGGTTTATTCCGTCACGCAGCTCAAAATCATTCAGGAGGTGATCACGCTCTCGGTCTTTTGTGTCTTCGCGATTTTTTATCTTGGCGAAAAAATCCGGTGGAACGATGTCGCCGCATTCGTCTGCGTTTTGGCCGCCGTCGCGTTCGTTTTTTTGCCGAAAGATTGAACGCAGCGGCGCAAAGTTGAAAACTCTCTTGGCAGCGGCGATTCGTTCTGTTTAATTGGCCGCGCCGAATGAGAAGTTCACCCGCCATTGCCCGACTTATTTTTTTAGCCGTGGTTTTTCCATTTATTTCCAACGCGCAACAATCAGAATGGGAAGTTCAGGCGCTGAATCAAATCATCCCGGACGCGCCTCAAGGTCATGTGGAATATGATCTGGCGTCGGGCACGGCGCATGGCACGAACGGCGTTTTAGTGAAATACGGCGGGACGACGCTCACGGCGGATAATGCGTCGTTGAACTGGCAGACGGGCGGAGCGGTGGCCGACGGGCATGTGCGCATCGAGGAAGGCGACCAAATCTGGATTGGCGAACACATCAGCTACAATTTCAAAACGCACCGGATGCAGAGCGAGGAATTTCGCACCGGCAAGCCGCCGGTGTTTGCGCAAGGCGAACAATTGCAAGGCGACTTGAGCAATCACGTTTATACCGCGCGCAACACTTATGTCACGACGGATGACGTAAGCGACCCGGTCGTTCGCGTGGAGGCCAGCAAAATAAAAATTGTTCCCGGCAAATATGTGGAAATGTGGAACGCGGTTTTGTTCGTGGACGGCGTGCCGTCCTTTTATTTTCCGTATTACCGGCGCAATTTGGGATGGCACGCGAACAATTTGAATTTCCTGCCCGGCTATCGCAGCGCTTACGGACCTTATTTGCTTACAAGTTACAATTGGTTTTTTGGCGACGAGGCGGACGGTAAATTTCATTTGGATTATCGCGAACGCCGCGGCGTCGGCACCGGCCCGGATTTGAACTTGCACCTCGGCCAATGGGGCGAAGCCAAATTCAAATATTATTATCTGCACGACCACGATTCTGGCGAGAGCATCAGCACCAACGGCTTTGCCAATTTGGGCACGATTCCCCAAAACCGGCAGCGGGTTTATTTCGCCTATCAGGCGACGCCATCCACCAATCTGAACGTCAAGGCGCTCGTGAATTATCAAAGCGACCCGCTCGTGCTGCACGATTTTTTTGGAAACGACTATGCCGACAATCCGCAACCAAACTCGTTCACGGAGATCAATCGCGACTGGCCAAACTGGAGTCTCGACGCCGAAACCACGCCGCGCGTGAACAATTTTTTTGACCAGGTCGAACGCCTGCCGGACGTGAAACTGACCGGGTTCAGCCAGCAGGTTTTCAACACGCCAATCTATTACGAGAGCGAAAGCTCGGTCGGTTACTATCGCCATGTTTTCGCGGACACCAATGATGCGCTGTATGCCACCACGAATGGTCCGATGCCAAATTACTCCGCCGCTCGCGCCGACACGTATCATCAACTGCTTCTGCCCGAGGTGCTTTTAGGCTGGCTGAACGTCACGCCACGCGTCGGCGGCCGGTTCACTTATTACAGCGAGGAGAGTGGCCCGGGCGCGACCAACAGCGAAACTTACCGCACCGTTTTCAACACCGGGGTGGACGTTTCGTTCAAAACCTCGCGCCTGTGGCCAAACGCGACCAATTCGCTGCTGCAAGTTGACGGTCTGCGCCACATCGTCGAGCCATCGGTTAATTATGTTTTTGTGCCCGCGCCGAGCACAACGCCGCCGCAACTGCCACAGTTCGATTCCGAGTTGCCAAGCCTCATGCTGCTGCCGATTGAATTTCCCGATTACAACGACATTGATTCGATTGACAGCCAGAACGTGATCCGATTCGGCCTGCGCAACACGCTGCAAACCAAACGCGACGGCGAGGTCGAAAATCTTTTGGACTGGAATGTTTTGATGGACTGGCGGCTGCATCCAAACCCGACGCAGCAGACGTTCAATGATTTGTATAATGAACTCGCGTTTCGCCCGCGCACGTGGCTCACGTTCGAATCACAAACGCGTTATGACATCAATAACGGCCATTTCAACATGGCCTTCGATCAAGTCACGCTCGCGCCGAACGAAAAATGGAGCTGGAGTCTCGGCCATTGGTATTTGCGGCAGGAATTCATCGGCGAAGCGGACAATTTGATTACGAGCACCATGTTTTTCCGGCTGAACGAAAACTGGGGGTTTCAGGCCACGCATGATTTCAACGCGCAAACTGGCCTTTTGCAGGAGCAATTTTATACCATTTACCGCGACATGCGGAGTTGGACGGGTGCGCTTACTTTTCGTTTGATTGACAATGGCACCGGCCCGGAAGATTTCACCGTTGCCTTTACCTTTTCGCTTAAAGCGAGCCCGAACTATCACCTCGGCGACGACACCGTCCAGCCGTATAATCTTGTCGGCGAGTAAAGAGTTATTATTGCACCGCCGGAAGTAAAATACTGAACGTCGCGCCTTTTTTTGC
>JBEKZT010000208.1:0-3778 GCA_049509595.1 Verrucomicrobiota bacterium | reverse complement strand
CAATCGTGCAACGGGTGAAACGGCGATTGAATGTCCTCACACTTAAATTTGTCCGTTCGGCGTGGCTGGTTGTGGCTTGGCTCATGCGCGGGCGATTGATTTTTCGGCTTCGGGTGACGGCAATCAGCTTCATGGGTGAAAGCCGCCAGCCAGCGGCGGGATTGTGTCTGCCGAAATGTTTGATCTCGGTTGCATAATCAATGTTTGTGCCGAACACTTCGCGCACTGTGCCAGTGTAACCGCTGTAAATTTGCCAGCCGTCCGTTGTGAGTTGAAAACGGTTCGGAACGCGCGCCCTTAAATCAGACAAAAACGAAACGGCTTCCTCGCGGTTGTGTTTGCCCACGCGCCAGTTGATAATGAATTTGCTCGCGCGGTCTATGCTCAAAAAAGTGGCGAAGTCGCCGCGCTCTCTATCTTCATGCGGAGTGTTCTGCCCGCGTGAATAAACGAAGTTTATCAATTCATCTACTTGCACTTGCTCCGCGTTAAAATCACGGACTTTGGCGTCCAGAAACGCAGCCGCTTTCTGTCCGGCGGTTTCAAGGATGCTCAAAATCGTTTTGGTGTCTAGGCCAGTGAATCTTGAAATGGCTCTGACACCCATTGATTCGCAGAGCAGGTGAACCACCTGACACGCTTTTTCAAAATCAACGCGCAGACCGTCCAACGGTTGTGCTTCTGAAAAGGTTTTGTTGCAGCGCACACAACGGAAGCGGCGCACAACGCGGTTTTTATTTTGAAACTTGGCGAGCGTACGCAAAAATTGATGAACCGGATAGATGTCATTCAAAAAATCATAGACAAAACCGGAGCGCAGAGTTATTTGGAGATTGGAGTGGCGCGCGGGGAATGTTTCCTGTCCATCAAAGTCCAGCGCAAGGTCGCGGTTGATCCCAAACTTCGATTTTTCCTCAAATTCAAGTTAAGAAGTCAGGGTGCCGGGTATTATCAACTGGCCAGCGACGATTTTTTTGCGAAAGTGAAACTGCCTCATGGCTTCGATGTTGTGTTCATTGATGGGCTCCACACGTATCAACAATCATTGAAAGACGTCGAAAACGCTTTGAGCGTTCTTAACGAAAATGGCGTGATCGTCATGCATGATTGCAATCCGCCGGGTGCGGCGGCTGCACATCCGGCAAATTCACCCGGCCACGCCGCCTCGTTGGGACTGCCGGGTTGGACTGGAGGGTGGTGCGGAGATGTTTGGAAAACAGTCTGTCACTTGAGAAGCCAGAGGACGGATTTAAGAGTTTTTACCTTGGACTGTGACTGCGGGTTGGTAATCGTCACCAAAGGCAAACCAGATAACCAACTTGATCTCACTGAAAGCAGATTTGCGAAAATTGAGCTATGACGATCTGGCAAAAAACCGGAAACAATTCCTCAATTTGAAGGAAGAAAATTTCCTTTCGGAATTCTTGAGTCATGTTCGTTTGCCATAAATGAGCTCTGCTTTTTCGCAGATTTTATATTAAGATAATTTTTGAAATTTCGCCATTAAAATATCGCAAGCGTTTTTCAGACCGCTGCCATTTTGATAAATCAAACAAACGAATCGTGTTCCTTTTCTTCGGCACCCGTCGTCAAAATTTATTTTGCATTTAATTTTTTCCGCAGCGTTTCCGCGATTTGAATGAACGCCTTGCCCGCCGCGTGATTCGGCATGGAAACCACAATCGGCATTCCACGGTCGCCGCCTTCGCGGATTTCGGTGAAGATCGGCACTTCGCCGAGGAACGGAACGTTTTGCCGCGCGGCTTCGTCCTGGCCGCCGCCGTGACCGAAAATTTCCACGCGCTCGCCGTTCGGCGCGGTGAAGTAGCTCATGTTTTCCACGATGCCGAGGATCGGCACGTTCACTTTGCGGAACATCGCGATGCCTTTGCGCACGACGCCGAGCGACGCCTCCTGCGGCGTGCTGATGATAACGCCGCCGTCGAGCGGCACAGTCTGGCAGAGAGAAAGCTGCGCGTCGCCCGTGCCCGGCGGCAGGTCCACGAGGAGAAAATCCAGTTCGCCCCACTCGACGGCGAGGAGAAATTGCTGGATGGTTTTCGTAATCATCGGCCCGCGCCAAATCACCGGCTGGTCGTCCGTGACCAACAGCCCGATGCTCATCACTTTCACGCCGTGATTGGACGGCGGCACGAGACGTTCCGCTTCGTTCACCATTGGTTTTTCGTGGACGCCCATCATCAGCGGAATGCTCGGCCCGTAAATATCGCAATCCAGCAGGCCGACTTTCGCGCCGAGATGTGTGAGCGCGCACGCGAGATTCACGGAGCAAGTGGATTTGCCGACGCCGCCCTTGCCGCTGGCGATGGCGATGATTTTTTTTACGCCGGAAACTTTATTTTGATTCGCGAATGGACTGGCGGGTGCAGATTGTCCGGCGGCAGGTTGCCGCACTTCGACGTGGACGTGATTCACGCCGGAAAGATTTTGCAGGACGCGCTCGCTTTCAATTTTTATTTGTGCGGCGGCTTCGGGATTCGGCGAGGTCAATTGCATCACGACGCTCACCGCGCCGTTGGCGGCGGAAATTTCTTTGACGAGGCCGAACGAAACGATGTCGCGCGAATAGCCGGGATACTTGACAGATTTCAGCGCGTTTTGAATTTCTTCCTGTGACAACATGGCGAATAGGTTGCCAGTTTCGTGCGTGAAAACAAGTTTGCGGAGCGCGGACTTGCGTGAAGTGCGATTACATGACAACTTGTTGGCCTAGTTTTTAATTAGACTGATTCTAAACATGATGCAAAAAGCAAACAACGGAACCGAGCTGCTGGTGGAAAAATTTTCCCAATTTGAAACCGCCGCCACGCAGCCGAAGTGGCTCGCGCCGGTTCGCAAAGCTGGCCTCGCCAGTTTCGCCGACCAAGGTTTTCCCAAATTGAGCGACGAGGACTGGCGTTTCACGAACGTCGCGCCGATTGCCAAATTAAATTTCCAACTGGCCAAAGAAGTTTCCGTGAACGGCGCGGAGACAAAATTGATTGATGAATCCGCTTTCGCAAAATTGTCCGGCCATCGGCTCGTGTTTGTGAACGGATTTTTCTGCGCGAAACTTTCCAGCCTCAAGCCGGTTGCCGGCGGCGTGCGGATTGAAAATCTTGCGTCCGCGCTCGGTAGTGGGGCAGGCATCTTGCCTGCCCAAAACAGGCTGGAAGCCTGTTCCACTATCGAAAAACATCTCGGCAAATACGCGCACACGGCGAGCAACACGTTTGCCGCGCTGAATCAGGCGTTTTTTACGGACGGCGCATTTATTTTTGTGCCGCAAGGCGTCGAAGTCGCCGAGCCGGTGCAATTGATTTACATTTCGTCCGCGAAAAATTCTGGCGAAACGATTTTGCCGCGTAATCTTGTCATCGCCGAGGCGAACAGCAAATTGACCGTCGTGGAAAGTTATATCAGCACCGGCAACGTCGCATATTTCACGAACGCGGTGACGGAAATTCTCGCGGGTGACAACGCCGCCGTCGAACACATCAAGTTGCAGGACGAGGCGGCGGACGCGTTTCACATCGCGACCATCGCGGGCGAATTTGGCCGCGCGAGCAATGTGACCGTCCATTCCTTCGCGCTAGGCGCAAAATTGTCGCGCACGAACATCCGCACGAAACTCGCGGGCGAAGGGCTTGAATGTATTTTGAACGGGCTTTACCTGACGAAAGACGAGCAGCTCGCCGACCATCACATGATCGTCGAGCACGCGCAGCCGCATTGCGCGAGCCACGAATATTTCAACGGCATCCTCGACGACAAACCC
>JBEKZT010000207.1:0-3801 GCA_049509595.1 Verrucomicrobiota bacterium | reverse complement strand
CGTTGCGAAATCATTTTGTCCGCGATTTTCGGGCGGGGGCAGTCATCCGCGCGCCGCGCGGCCAAAAGATAGTTGCCGATACTTGTTGCTATCCGGCCAGAACCAGCGATGCTGTCTGTGTCTGTTAGATAGCTTGTCTCTTTCAAGGCATGGTGAATCTTCAAGTGAACTTGTTTCAATGATGATTTTAGACCCGATGTTCGGGAACAGTCTGTCGAAAGTTTCGGTTTGTCGGACAGTAAAACATCATATGAGCAATAAATTATTCGTAGGAAATCTTTCCTTCAATACCACTGAAAACGACCTGCAGGATGCGTTCGCCGCGTTCGGCACGGTCACGGAAACCAACCTGATGATGGATCGCATGACCAATCGCCCCCGCGGCTTTGGTTTCATCACCATGAGTTCAGCCGAGGAGGCCCAAAAGGCCATCGAAGCCATGAACGGCAAGGATATGGACGGACGCGCCCTCACAGTCAACGTTGCCAAGCCGCGTGAAGAACGCGCTCCCGGCGGCGGTGGAGGCGGTCGCCGTGAATACAGCGGCGGCGGCGGTCGTAATCGCTACTAAGCGATTTTGGTTTTCAAGGCGGGGTTCGGTCAGAGCCGGACTCCGCGTTTTTTATTTTTTAGTTTGTACCAATTACTGGTCTGCCAGTCATGAAAGAACAACATATTGAAATTGAAGGTAACGTAACGACCGTGCTTCCCGGCACGATGTTCCGCGTCGAACTGGACAACAAGCATCTCGTGCTTGCCACCATTTGCGGCAAGATGCGCAAGCGCTGGGTGCGCCTCACCGTCGGCGACCGCGTGAAGATGGAAATGTCCCCTTACGATCTGGACAGGGCGCGCATCACGTGGCGGTTGAAATAACTTTCACACGTGGCAATCGTCCCCTGCGCAATCACGCGTTGAGCGAGATGCTTTAAGTTTGCCGGTGGTTTTTTCCTTCTCCCGTTTCATTCGCACGCGTTCGGAAAGGCGACCGGCACGGGCCACAGGACCGCCGATTGGCTTCAATGGTGAAGAAAACCACTTGATGAATCGGACATTAGATGCTAAACAAACTTGGCTCAAAGTGCGTTTATGAAGCTTGCCATATTATTTGTTTTTGCCGCGCTGCCTGCATTGGCCCAAACCGATGCCGTTGCTTTTACCAACCGTGAAACTGCCCAATCAACGCCGGAAACGTTTCAAGTTCAAACCAACCAGAGTCTGTCCATTCCGCAACAAGCCGAGGAAATCAGAGCGGCTTGCATTGAAAACCGTCGCTGCATTTGCGGAAAAATCCTTAAAATAATCCCTGACGGATTTGTTATTGATAGCGGATATACGAACCTTTTACGCGCCCCGATCAACCATTACTGGCTCGTGCCCGGCTCGGTCTCGGCAACCCGTGCTTCCAATATCATTGAAGGCAACGAACCGAACTCCGTTTGTATCGGCCAGGTTTTTCTTACCAACATTCCGAAATCGCGGCATCTTAAACCCAAGGTTTATGATTATGTCGTCATCGAAGCCTATCCGACGGGACAATACACCTACACCTCCGTCGGAAGCATCCAAAGAACTGTTCGCAGATTTTCCGCAAACCTTGAGGCCGCCGTTAGAGTAAATCTCGAAAACAGTCAAAAATAGGCGCGCGCCTTTAAAGTGAAATGACGTTTGGATCCCGACCTTTAAAAAATATTTTTCGAAACGCGTTCATTGCCGCTTTATTGCCGGCGTTCCATGCGTCGCAGTTCACTTGCAGTGCAGCCGAAATAAACTCCAAACCTTACGGACTCAATTCGCAAACACCGTCGAAAGCCTATTTGCAAATGCCCGAACGCGCTGACGGCATATTGCCGCGACTGCTCTCCCAGACCGGTGCGTTCAAAGACACGCCCAATCTCGTGCCGAATGATGCGCTGATTCCCTACGATCTCATCGTTCCGTTCTGGTCTGATGGCGCGACGAAATCGCGCTGGGCTTCCGTGCCGGAAGAAAAAATAAAATTTGCCGTCACGGGTGAATGGATTTTTCCACGAGGAACCGTTTTCGTAAAAACATTCGAGTTGGCGACAAATGAAACGAATCCCACTTTGAAACGCCGCCTTGAAACGCGCCTGCTGGTTTGCGATTCATCGGGCGGCGTTTATGGTGTCACTTACAAATGGCGCGCCGACAACAGCGACGCGGATTTGCTTGATACCAATCTGACTGAGCCGATTGCGATTCAGACTGCAACCGGCACACGGACGCAATTGTGGTATTACCCGAGCCGCGAAGATTGCCTCACCTGCCACACGGCCAACGCCGGCTTGGTCCTCGGCGTCAAAACACGCCAGTTGAACCGTGATTTCACTTATCCATCGGGCATCACGGACAACGAATTGCGCACATGGAATCGTCTTGGGTTGTTCGACACCAATCTGGACGAAGCGGATTTAAATAATTTCCCCGCACTTGCGAACGTCACCGACATGACGCAAAGCCTCGAAGACCGTGCACGTTCGTATCTCGACGCGAACTGTGCGAACTGCCATCGCCCGCGCGGCACGGTCGCCTATTTCGACGCGCGTTACGACACGCCGCTGGCTCAACAAAATTTGATTGATGGCCCGGTGTTGATTGACGAACGCATTGACAATCCGCACATCATTGCGCCAAACGACATCTGGCGTTCCATCCTTTACATGCGCGCGAATACGGCCGAAGCGTTCAAAATGCCGCCGCTCGCTCGCAATCAGATTGACGAGCAGGGAATGAAACTACTGCGGCAGTGGATTGAAAGCCTGCCCGGCCCGCCGGTGTTACCGCCACCGAAAATTTCTCCACACGGTGGTAATTTTGATAAGCCGGTGGAAGTCATTTTGAAAAGTGAACCGGGTGCAACCATTCGCTACACGCTGGATGGAACCGTGCCAACGACCTCGGACTTACTTTACGAAAAACCGGTTCAACTGACCGGCCCGACGATTCTGCGCGCGAAGGCTTTTAAACTAGGCTTCACCAAAAGCATCACGTCACAGGAAATTTTCCTCATCGGCGGGTGAGGACTTTTCCGCAAACCGCCGACAAATTTTAGCAATTCGCCGATAGACGCCGTGGAGGGAGGTATATAATTTGCAAACGTTTCACCAATGGAACCCAAATTTGAATTATTGAATGCCAGATTTGTATTTCAATTCGCCGTGTTAATTATGGCGCAGAGTCTGGTTGCCACCGCGCAGGCACAATCCACCAATCCGCCATCGGCAAACGTTGGAGACACCAACACAACGACCGTTCTTCCGGAAATTACGGTGATCGGCCATCCGGTGCCGGGTTCGCTCACTTCTCCATCCGCTGAAAAATCTGCCGAGCAAAACAAGGAAATTCCCGGAGGCTTCACGGTCAAGACGGCTGATCAAATGCAAAAGGCGCGCGCGTCAAATTTTCTGGATTTGCTTCAGGGCGTGCCCGGCCTGTTCATGCAAAGCGAGAACGGAATGGAAATGTCCAAGGTTTCCATTCGCGGTTCAGGCATCGAATCGGACGACGAGCCGCTGGGCGTCGAATTTTTGCTCGACGGCATCAGTTTCGATCAAGGCGACGGCGAGACAATCATTGAAGATTTTGACGTGGACACTTTGAAATACGCGGAAGTGTATCGCGGAGCCGACGCTTTCAAATATGGTGCGTTGACGATGGGCGGCGCAATTAATCTCGTTCCGCTTACGGGTTACGATGCCGAACCGTTTCAAATCCGACTTGAAGGTGGCAGTTACGGTTTCATGCGTGGCCAGGTGAGTTCCGGCGGCGTTGACGGGCCGT
>JBEKZT010000206.1:0-3865 GCA_049509595.1 Verrucomicrobiota bacterium | reverse complement strand
GCCCAGGTAAAAAGCATCTTTGAACTCCCCCAGCCGGGGCGGCAAATCAGCGAAAGGATGAGGGGCAAAAGCGGAGGCAATCAGGAAGCTGAAAATCAAAGCGACAATAAAACCCGGAAAAATGCGCAGTATTCTGCGGCGCATATAGTCGTTCATGGATTTGCTATTGAGCCAGCTTGCTGTGATTAAAAAGCCACTGATAAAAAAGAAAATTTCAACCGCAAGTATTCCACACGACGTCTGCTGATGGTTTAAAAGGGACAATGGATCGTCTTGTTGTCCTATTGTCAGCGGAAAGCTGTGATCCAAAATCACCAGCACAGCAAGAAAAAGCCTTATTGCATTTAAATTATTGTTTTGGCGACTTCGAACGAGACTTTGGAGGTTTTGGATAGAACTTTTCAAACCGGCAAAATTGATTACAAAAGTTGGCCACGCTGGCAAGTGGGAATTCTTTTGGCATGCAGAAACGTATATTTTCAAGGAGCTTTCTGAAGCTTGCCGAGCCATGACTTGGATAAAAAATTCACCGGGTAAAAAAACTTCAAATCGGCTCGGCAATCAAATCGTAATCCGTGTGGCCGATGATTTTCACTTGGGCGAATTCGCCGACCGACAATTTGCCGCGAATGTAAATGCGTCCATCAATGTCCGGCGCGTCTGCCTCGCCGCGTCCTATAAAGTAATGGCCTTTCACCTGGTTGGCATGCTTGTCGGCTTCACGAATCAAACCGTGCTCCCATGAACTGACGTTCGCATTTTGCAGTTGCTTCGCGTTCGCCTCGCCTTCGACGAGCACTTTAATTTCGCGTCCCACGAAGGATTCGGAAACCTCCCGGGCGATTTTATGTTGCTCCGACATTACAAGGTCGCGGCGCTTTTGTTTCACTTTATCAGAAATTTGCCCGGCCATTTTTCCCGCGAGTGTGCCGTCTTCCTGTGAATAAGTAAAAACGCCGAGCCGCTCGAATTTTGTTTCGCGGACGAAATCGAGCAGCGTGTTAAAACTCGCCTCGGTCTCGCCCGGAAAACCAACAATGAAGGTCGTGCGCAGCGCGATGCCGGGAATTCCGGCGCGAATTTTTTTGATGAGATCAACGATGTATTGCTGCGAGGTCTCGCGGCGCATCCGTTCGAGCATGTTCTCGTGAATATGCTGGAGCGGAATGTCCACATAGCGCGCGACTTTTTTGCACTCGGCGATGATTGAGATGAGTTCATCCGTCCAATGCGCCGGGTGCGTGTAAAGGAGGCGAATCCAAAAATCACCCTTGAGCGAATTCAATTCACGCAGCAGCGAACAAATCGTTGTCGCGTCTGCGGAAAGCGATCTTGTCGCAGTATTAAATTTTTCGGGCGACGAAATCGCACGCGAATGATTTGGGCGCAAATCGAGTCCATAATAAGTCGAGTCCTGCGAAATCAGATTGATTTCCTTCACGCCATCGGCGATCAACGCGTTTGCTTCGGCAATGATGTCTTTTTGCGTGCGGCTGCGGTGCGAGCCGCGCATCCGGGGAATGATGCAGAAGCTGCACGGATGATTGCAGCCTTCAGCGATTTTCAAATATGCAAAATGTTTTGGCGTCAGGCGAAAACGCGGCGTGGCGAAATCAGGAATGAAAGTCGGGCGCGCGGTGACGTCAAAAATAGGAGGAGTTGACAGTTGGGAGTTGGCAGTTGGGGATTTAACTCCGACGACGGTTTCGGTTTTGCCGAATTTTTCCGAGTTGCGAATCTTTTCGGATTCTTCGTGCGAATCAATTTTCCGCGCCTTTTCGAGTTCCGCAAAACGTCCGACAATTTTTTTCTTCTGGCTTCTGACTTCCGGCTTCTGAATTCTTTCGGCGCGATTTTGCATGGCGCGTTGAACGATTTCCCCGACTTGTTCGACTTGATCAATGCCCATGAACGCGTCCACTTCGGGCAGGAGTTTCGGCAGTTCGTCGCGGAAACGTTGCGGCAGGCAGCCGGAGACGATCAAACTTTGCCCGCGATTTTTCGCGGCGCGGATTTCGGCGGATTCGAGAATCGTGTCCACGCTTTCTTCCTGCGCGGAGTCAATGAACGAGCAGGTGTTGACGATGAGTGCGTCGGCATGTTCGGCGTCGTTGGTGATTTCGACGCCGCTTTTGAGCAGCGAGCCGAGCATAATTTCGGCATCCACGAGATTTTTGGCGCAGCCGAGCGAAATCAAACCGACGCGCAACGGACGTTGTTCAGTTTTCTTTTCTGTCACGGAAAGATGAGGTTATGCGATGCATTGAATCGAAGCAATGCCTGCGACGGCTCAACAGGGTCTCGTCGCACCGTCATTGACTGACGGCATTCGTGGTTGAAGCGTTGGTTGAAGAAACATTGGTTGTCGCGTCGGTCGAAATAATTGCAACCGGCGGCGCATTGGTTTCCGCTGGCAAGCCGAGTTGTGTCCGCAGCACGGCGCGCATTTCAAATGGCACTCCTTGCTGTGGATCGAGCAATTGATTCAGGATGGTGCGGTTGATGTCGGCGAATGGCGGCAAACCGATGCGTTGCTGATTATTGTGGCCAGTGATGGTTCGATTGTAATTTTGGTAAACCTTCTCAGCTAGCAGTTTGAAGCCAGCGGCGCGGTCATCCTGACCGACGGCCAGTTCGTAATATGAGCGAGAAAGCAATCCATCAATTGCCGAAGTCACACGTTCCGGTGACGTTTCACCGATGTCTTCCTGCACAAGGGCGATGGCGTATTCATCCAAAGATATTTTTGACGGCAACGAATTGGGATCACCATTGAGCAAAGGTTTGTCGGGATATTTCTGGCCGAGGTAGCGATACCATTTTGCGGCGTCAGCGATGCGATTATTTTCGTAAAGAAAATAAACGGCATCTTTCAAAAAGTTCCGGCGCGCGGTGGCGATATTGGCGCGATTGCTTTCATCCTCTTGCATCATTTGTTCGTAGGCGTCGTTGAGCCGGGGAATGATATTGAGATTGGGATATAATTCATACGACCTGTCGAACGGATTCATGATAAGCTGGCCGTGATGAAACGCTTGAAGCATGGATTGGTAAATCCCGCGGCGCAGCGTGATTAGATCATCTGCTTTCACCTTTGACGGATTTTCTTTTGCTTCTAGCAAGCCGCGGGCATACCAGTAAATCGCCTGCGCCTCCGGCAGCCGCCAATCAAGCGGGCCGTACTCCTTGTCCACATGAACCGCAAAGGCCGGGTCAATTTTATATTTTTCGTGGAGCAATAATGCGTTCGTTCTGGCTTCGAGGGTTTGCGGGTTGATCAGCGCGGAAAAATTCGTCCCGTTTGGAGCAAACAGCGGCGTCATTTCCTTGGCCCATTCCTGTTTGTAAAACAAATTTGCATCGTCGAGATTCTGTCCCATTTTGCTTTGAAAAATCCAACCCAACTGCTGGTAAAGGAGTGTGGTGTCGGGATTGTAGCGCAGACCGTTATCGCGCAGCAGTTCGATGCCGTGCTCAACCCAGCGCCAGCGGTCGGCAAAATCCTTGAATTTGACCGATATATTCCAAGCCATGTTCCACGCCTGAAACGCCCAGACCTGCGGAAAATGCGGCTCTAAATCCGTGATCCAGTCCGCGAGTTGAGCCGCTTCAAAAAATTTGTCGTCCTGCTCCAAATCGTTGGCGCGAATCCAGAGATAATTGGAAATTAACCCGCGAAAACCTCCGAGCGCGACGGTTGTGAACGCCAGCATCGGTGGCGCGTTTTCCAAAGGCTCTGCAATAGTAAGACCGAGCTGGGCACGATCATGATTTAATGACTTTTGTATCTGGCCGGAACCGACAAGTAACGCCGCCGCCAGCAACAGTAAAAGGATTTTTTTGGTCGGCGCGCTCATTGATTTCC
>JBEKZT010000205.1:0-3917 GCA_049509595.1 Verrucomicrobiota bacterium | reverse complement strand
ATGAGCCTGTCTGCCCCCGGAGAAAAAGTCGCCAATCTTTTTTGGCCCGATCCGGCGACGATTCTCGAACGATGGAATTGGCCCGCGATACCCGCTGACACACCGGTATGCGAACGCATAAATCGGATCCCATACGGGGGAAGATTCAATGATTATGGATTTTAGAAACGGATTCATGGGCAATGATTGCAACCGGAAAAAATTAGTCACAGGCGCATGGGAAAGTAAAGCCGTTTAAGCCGCGATTTCACGAGAAGAAGCTGAAGCCGTTCAATTAGCGGACAATGCCGACCGATAAATTTCCAGCACCTCGCCGGCGCATTTTCTCCAGGAGAACCTGGCCGCTTGCGTGAATCCCTTTTCAATCAGTTCATCACGCAAACCGCCTTCATGGCCCAAACGCAGCATGGCATGGAGATAGGTCGCGGGCGTCATGTCCGTGAACATGGCGGCGTCACCGCCGATTTCGGGCAGGCTGGCTACCGGCGAGCAGATCACCGGGCAACCCAGCGCCATGGCCTCGGCCACCGGCAGACCGAACCCTTCATATTTGCTGGGGAAGACCAGCGCCCGCGCACGGCGGTAAAGATAAACCAGCGCCTCGTCCGGCTGGCGTCCGAGATAGTGCCAGTCGCGCGGCGGCGTGCCTTCGTTGCCCACGCCCTCCCAGCGTGCGCCAACGATCAACAGGGGCGGCAGCCGACGCTTTTCGGCTTCGGACAGCGTATAGACTTCCTTGAGCAGGGCGAGGTTCTTGCCCGGTTCCAGGGAGCCGACAAACAAAAAAAAATCGGAGGGGATGTTGAAGCCGGGTTTTATTTCCGCTGGTGATTCATCCGGATGAAAATCACAGCCGTTATGGATCACGGTGAGCTTTGCGGCGGGCAGGTTCAGCAAAGCCATCGCCTCGTCGGCGGTAAAACGGCTGATGCAAATAATCCGGTCCGCCCGATGCAGGTTTTGCAGCCGCCGGCGGGCTGATGTGCGATGCCACGGGCGGAAGCGTTCCGGTCGCCGGAGGATGGCCAGATCGTGCAGGGTGACGATTTCCTTGATTCTCGGTGGCGGCCATATCAGCGGCCCGGCGGTTGCATGAAGTAGTTTGGCATTGTATTTTTTGAGCAGACGCGGTGCGTGGAATTTGGCCCAGACCAATTCGCGGTAAATGGTTTTCAACGCCCTTTGCGGCTGGCGGTAATTGAAATTCCCGACTTCCCAGGCGAGTGGAATGATTTCAAAGTCGGGCGCGGCGATTTGTGTGAAACCTTTTAGCAAACCCCGGATGTAGCGGGCCGTCCCGGCTTGGGTGACATAGAGGGCGTTGGTGTCAATGCCGACGCGGATCATTTATTCTAGTTTCTTAAAGATGTAAAAAAATCCCTCGGTAGCCGCACCCGCTGAGGCGTCCGGCTCACGCTGCAGCAGTTTTAGGCCGACCGATGCCGCTGTTGCTTCAACCATCGGGCAAGCAGTGTAATGCATGTCAAACACGACGGGGTTTCCATGCCGCCAACGTCGATAGAAACGGCCCCAGCCAAATGGAAGGCAGTCAATAAAAGTTTTTCGGAGTTTGCCCGCCCAATTAAAGCGCCGCGCCCGGCTGGGCAGTTGAAAGGCCACGATTCCGCCGCGCTGGCAAACCCGCGCGAATTCCCGGATGTAACCGGCGGCCATTGGCCACGGCATGTGTTGCAGGCAGATCAGGGAAAATACTAAATCAAATTCACCATCCTTGAAAACACGCAGGTCTTGGTTTTGGTTAAGGACAAAATGGATGTTCTCCCTTTCCGTCAGGTTTTTTTTTGCAACTTCCAGCATGGAGCTTGAAATGTCTACGCCGGTGGCCTGCCGCGCGCGCCGGCTCCACGCGCATGTCAAACGGCCCACGCCGCAGCCAAAATCTAAAACATTCGAGAATGTGCCGACGTTTGGAACGTGGCTGGCGATCAACTGGTGATAATGGGCAATGGCCTGCTCGCCGGTTTCCATGAATTCCTCCAGATTCCAGCGCCCGCCGCGTTTGTCCGGCAGGCTGGCCACCGCCCACAAAGGATCCTGTTCTCCCAAAACTTCCCAGGTTTGCGCCAGTTGCTGCAAATCGGGTTCCGGGTTGATTTCCATTCGAACAAATACCGTCAGACGGATTGAAGTTGCAGCGTTTGTGCCAGGGGTTTAATCGCCTGCCGGGCGGCTGCCGGCACCTTGTGCCGCACCCCCCCGTTAAGCGTCAAACTGAGTCCAACCAAGCCGACGAAAGTCATCAAGTCCTGAAAAAACGACCCGAAAAATATCACATAAAAAATGAGTTTCGCGACAAAGAAGGCAAACAGGAAAGTGTTGATCTGGCTCAATTCCGGGTCGCCGTAATGATAATTGGCATAAAGCACGCGCACCCCGCCCCAGCAGAAAGCCGCAAAAGCGAGGAGGCCAAAAATGCCGAGCGGAATAATCAGCGTCAAAATACCCTGGTGATAATCGCCCTCAATCATGAGTGGGTTGTTGGCCGCGTTATAATAGCCGTGGGCAACCTCATTCCTGGCGGTGATGGAGGACAGGATATAATCCGTGATGTCATAGCCATAACCTTTGCCGATGAAAAAATACTGGGGGACGAGCGGAAGGACGACCTGCCACATGTCCAGCCGCCACTGCAGTGAGTTTTGGGCGTCATAACGCGCAGCCGGGTCAATGTTAATCCCCGGCACAAAACTGATGGCGCGCTGGAATGTCAAGGGCAGCCGGTCGGAATACGAAACAATAAAAACACCAGCCAAAAGCGCGCAGGCGAGAAATATCCAAACGAGCGAACCGCGGAACAGTTTTTCATAGTAGAATTGGATTGCGAACACTAACAGAAACAGAATGATATAGGAGCGGAACCCGCCAAACAGGCCGACCACGAACCCGGCAATGAAAAAGAACATTCTAAATGGGTGATGCCAGTTGAAGATGCCGCGTATGCCATACCGCACCAGCATGAACCAGCAAAAAGCTTGGGACATAAAATACAAACCGATAAACCGTTCAAAATCCGCCCCGGTATCGGCAAAGGAGGATTCTTGAAGCACATAGGTGGGGAACAGCAAGAGCAGGGATTGTAAGCCTCCAGTGGCAAAAAGAACGGAGAACAGCCACACGGTTCCGGGCAGGAAAAACAGCGCGGCCAGCAATTTCGCCCGACCCGGCGGGGTGGGTTGCGCAATCAGCGCGAAATAAGCCATGATTGCCCCCAGCACCGACAGGTAACGCGTGGCCCCCCATTGTTGCGAGCCGAATGTCCTTGCGTGCAGGCCACCGGTCGCGGCCATGGTAACGAACACCACTACCGTCAGAAAAATTAGCGGCACGGTTGTGGCCGGGCTACGGATGAAAAGCGGTGTTTTCCGACTTCTCATAACCCAGCTTAAAAGGGAAAGGGACAGGCTGATGCCCGCGATGAATATCCCCACGGTTTGCTTGCCGGGAAGAAAGAAGACGGCGAGCGGGAGGTTCCAGCAGATGATGGTCAAGGGATGATGCCATCGAATCAAAAGCGGCACCAGCATGAAAAACAACACGGCTGCTGTCCAACTCAGGCTCGAGATTTGATCCGGTGTGGCCAGTTGATAACCCAGAAAAAGCGCCAGCACCAGGCATAAGCCCCCAATGATCAATCCCCGAAAAATTGCCGAATCTCTAAACATCAGTCGGGAGATTAAAATGGAATGCCGGAAAATTTACAACCCTTTTGTCGCTGAAAGTGCTCTGATTTCCCGGACGATTCTCCGGCTCCGTGGAAATGTCGCAGGGCGACAATGGAAATTAGCCAGCTACGAAGTGGCTGGAATGATGAATGAAGAAAATCATCCGTCCCGGCGGGACGCAGGACAATGCGCGGTGGATTCCGATGTCCCTTGTATCTTGCTAATTGTCCTTCT
>JBEKZT010000204.1:0-3924 GCA_049509595.1 Verrucomicrobiota bacterium | reverse complement strand
AAGTTGTGGAATTACATTCCGTTTTTTCCTTCGATGGACAAAACGGCGGAAATGTTTGGCAAAATTGTGAAAAACGGTCCTTACAGTGACGTCGCACCACACTCGCAATTGCGCGTTGGCGCTGCGCGTGAAAAACAGGAAAATTTTCCGGACGCCGTAAAAGCTTACGAAACGGCCGCAGACCTTTACCACGATCAGCCGATAATCGCCGCCGACGCGCTCTATCGTGAAGGCGTTTCGTACGAAAAACAGGCGGCGGCAGCGGAATACGATCAAGGCACAGCTGGTCAGGCCATTGCCGCGTTCACTGATTTCATGACGCTTTACCCCGATGACAGGCGCGTGCCGGAATCACAAAAAGCCATCGAAGCGCTCAAAGCCCAGCAGGTGCAGGGCAATTTTAAAATCGCGCAATTTTACGAAAAAAGCAAAAAATGGAATGGCGCGATTATTTATTACAATGAAGTGTTGCAACTCGCGCCGAATTCACCCTACGCCACCCAGGCGCGACAACACATCGAAGCGCTCAAATCGCGCGTGCAGGTGCCGCCCGCCAGTTAAAATGCGTGCGGCAAAATTTCTCGTGATTTGCGCGGCAGCCGCATTATTTACCGGTTGCGCCGGTTATCACGTCGGCCCGGTCAACGGTGAAATCGCCGGTGAAAAATCCATTGAGGTTGTTCCATTTAACAATCAAACCCTCCAGCCGCGACTCGGTGATGCCGTTACAGAGGCATTGCGCGAACGGTTGCAAACCGACGGCACTTATCATCTCGCAACGCACGGTCCCGGAGATATTGTGATGACCGGCGTGATTACAAGTTACAATCGCCAGGGTGTCAGTTTCTTAAACAGCGACGTCACGACGACGGAAGATTATCGTGTCGGCATTACTGCGCACGTCATGGCCCGCGACCACGACACGGGCAAAGTGTTGCTTGATAAAAGCGTGAATGGTTACACTCTCGTCCATGTCGGTACGGATTTGGCAGATGCCGAACGACAGGCTGCGCCGCTACTGGCTGAAGATTTGGCCCGAAACATCACGGAATTATTGACCGAAGGCAGTTGGTAAAAAGTTCTTGCATTCATTCGTATTATTTTGTAGTTTTTTCTTGCTTCGGGAATTAACAAACTAAAATGGGAATCGTATGAAAAAGAACATCGTTAAAATTGTAATCCTCAGTCTGTTCACCACGGTCGTTGTTGCTGTTCCAGCATCGGCTTATGCGCAAGACGCCAACACTAACGCTGCAACAACAGCCACTCCAGCAACCGCCGTTACGGCAGCAACACCCGCTCCGGCCACATCCGACCAAACGGCGTCGGTCAAACCGAAAAGACGCGGTCTCGTATTTCGCGGCACAGTCAGCCTTGTGGATACGAATGCGATGACGTTTACCGTCGGTCAACGCACGTTTAACATTACGTCCGAAACCAGAATCACCAAGAACGGCGAACCTGCGACTCTGGAAGACATTGCCGTCGGAGATAAGGTTGGCGGCGCTTACAAAAAAGATGATGATGGCAACCTCGACGCCACGACGGTTCACGATGGCAAGAAAAAGACTTCGGACATGCAACAATAGTCCTCCTTGAATTAAATTCTCAAAGGCAGGCGTTACCGCCTGCCTTTTTTATTATTGCCGCCGCCACCAACTCGTAAGGCTCTTGGGGCGACCCTGTGGCATTTGGGATTGTTTCACGAGCAACTGACTGCGCGCCGCCGTGAGCGCCATGATGAATTCATCATAACTGAGAAATCTGTCCGCCGGGTTTTTTGACATCGCTTTTTCCAACGCGTCACTGGTCAACTGTGAGATCCCGGGCGCGACCTTATTCGGCGGCGTCAAAGGCATTTGCACCAGTGCGGTGACGAGTTCCTCGACTGTTGGTGCTTCAAACGGCACATGGCCGGTCATCGCATGATAGAGCGTTGCACCGAGGCTATACATGTCCGACAGAAACGTTTCGCGCTCGCGTTTGATCTTTTCCGGCGCGACGTAATACGGCGTCCCCCATGTCACATCCTCGTAGTCGTCGTCAACCTCGGCTTTTCGAGCCAAACCAAAATCCACAAGTTTCGGTTCATGATCGGCATTGAAAAGAATGTTGCCCGGTTTGATGTCGCGGTGGAGCAAATCGTATTTTAATGCCATGTCGAGCGCGGACGCGATTTTGATGCCAATATCGAGCACATCAAGTTCCGGCAATGAATGCAATTTATCGATGCGTGCATCGAGGCTGCCGTGATCGGCGAGTTCCATGACAAGATAACGTTGTCCTTCCCATTCGTCGAAGGTGTAAATGTGAACGATGTTCGTGTGATTAAGCCGGGCGCAAGCGCGCGCTTCGCGGTAAAAACTCTCGAGCGCTTTCGCGTCTTCGAGTAATTCACTCTTCATCAATTTTACCGCCACGTCGCGCTGCAATGTGGTGTCGAACGCGCGATAAACGTTTCCCATGCCGCCGGAGCCGATGACGCTGCGTAACTCAAATTGCCGGAGCTGCATCGGCATCATAATCGGATGCCCGCACTTGGTGCATGGCACCGTGCCGAGCGGTGGCAAATCGCCGGGAATAAACGCCGTGCCATCGCACCAACCGCACTTGACCATGCGTAAAGGTTTGTCGCTCATGTATCAACAGTTTACCACTATGCAACTTCCCGGCAAGTCTCGGAAAATCAAATAAAAATTACATCACCATTCCGCCATCCACCGTCAAAACCTGTCCGGTGATGTAACGGGCCGATGTGCTCGCCAAAAATAATGCTGCGTTCGCAATGTCATCAGCCCGGCCAAAATCGCCCATCGGAATCTGTTTCAACACATTCGTTTTCAATTCCTCGTTCAACTCCGAGGTCATGTCCGTTTCGATGAAGCCCGGTGCAATCGCATTCACAGTCACACCGCGCGAAGCCAGTTCGCGTGCGACTGATTGTGTGAACCCGATCAAACCCGCCTTGCTCGCCGCGTAATTGCATTGACCCGCATTGCCGATAAGCCCGATGACCGAAGAAATGTTGATGATTCGCCCCGAACGCTGTTTGGCAAACACACGAAAAAATGCCTTGGTGAAAAGAAACGCGCCTTTCAAATTCGTATTCAGTACCGCGTCCCAATCCGCATCGCTCATGCGCATCAACAAGCTATCGCGTGTCACGCCCGCGTTATTCACGAGAATGTCCACCTTGCCGCAATCAACCAGAATTTTCTCGGCAGCGGCGTTCACGGCATTTGAATCCGCAACATCCACTGCGAACGCCCAGGCTTTGCGGCCAAGCGCGCCGATTTCATTGGCAACCTTTTCGGAATTTTCCTGCGTGCGCGAAACACAGACCACGTCCGCGCCTTCGGCGGCGAATTTCAACGCGATGGCGCGGCCGATTCCGCGACCCGCGCCCGTGACCACGGCGATTTGATTCTCAAGTTGGTTCATAAATTCCAGCCACAGATGAAACACAGATTAAACACGGATTCAAAGCAGCAAATTTTCCATCTGTGTTTCATCCGTGAAAATCTGTGGCTAAATTGAAATTGCTTTGACTGTGGCTTCCAAACTCGCCGCGTCTGCGACGTTCAGCATTTGCGCGCTCTTATCAATGCGTTTCATAAAGCCGCTCAATGTCGTGCCCGGACCAAGTTCAATGAACCGCGTGAAACCTTGCGACAGCAAGTGACGCATCGAATTTTCCCAAAGCACCGATGATATGACCTGCTCGATGAGCCTCGCGGAGACTTCGGTTACACTGCCGTGCGGTTGCGCTGTCACGTTAGAAATCACTGGAAGAGCCGGCGCGGATATTTTTATCTTCGCCAGTTCCATCTGCAACTTCGGCTGCGCGCCGGCCATGAGCGGCGAATGATACGCGCCCGCGACTTGCAACGGAATTGCTTTGCGCGCGCCTTTGGCTTTGGCCAG
>JBEKZT010000203.1:0-4028 GCA_049509595.1 Verrucomicrobiota bacterium | reverse complement strand
CTTCAATCAGCGCGGCATCTTCAGAAGTTTTTGTTTCGTTGCCGATGTTCAATTTCGCTTCGACATTTTGATGTGCCGGAATGCAATCTTCCTTGCACTCAAGCCACGAGACATTCGCTTTCAAATCAATCGAACCAGCGGGAAGATTTGTAGCGAGCGTGAGCGGCACGATGAGCATCACTTCATCTTCGTAGCCGTAAGTCGTGACTTCGGCGGGCGGAAGTTTTTTGGGCAGCGGCCATTGGATTTCTCCCGCCGTGACGCCGGGCGGAAGTTGCCATTTGATTTCGGTGGCCATTCCAGCATCGCCGGGGTTTTGCCAGTAGGTGTGCCAGCCGGGTTCCATTTTCAAATCCACACCGGCCCAAATCGTATCGCCGGGTTTTGCGATGTCGGCGGACAAAAGCAGTTGCACCTGTGTGTGCGCGGCGCGCGCGGTCAAAGCCGCGAGACAAAAGCCGATGGCAAAAAGGATTCTGATGCGTCGCACATAAATAAGATGCCAGAACGCGTTGAAAATTCGAAATGATTTTGAGGTATTTGCGACGCCAAAGGTCTCGTTGCGCTCTGGCGCGAGGCAATAATATCGCACACCTTTCGCGTTGCGGAACAAACCTCCCGACCGCTACGCTGAAACCATGAGCGCGTTCCCTGTCAGTTTGGAAAAGGAAAACCAACTCACTCAACGCATGACCACGTTGGGCGTACGCGAAGCCGACATCGAAGAAACCTTTGTCCGTTCCGGCGGCCACGGCGGACAGAACGTCAACAAGACCTCCACCTGCGTGATGTTGCGCCACCGTCCGACCGGCCTGCAGGTCAAATGTCAGGCCACGCGCCAGCAGGGGCTCAACCGCTTCATTGCCCGCCGCCTGCTGCTCGACAAGATTGAAGCGCAGCAGAATGGTTACGTGGCCGCGCAACGCGCCGAGATTGAAAAAATTAGACGTCAGAAACGAAAACGTTCCCGCCGCGCCAAAGCACGAATGCTTGCCGACAAATCCCACCACGCCGACAAGAAAGCGGCGCGGCGACCGGTTGCGATGGAGTAAACCAAACTTGCCGTTATCAGATTACAATTCCGAGGTGAAAATATAATCCAATTGTATGCTTGGAGTTCAGAAGCATGTGGTAGCTTATCCGTCTATGAATATATTGATCGAGAACGCCGAGAATCTGGAATATCTCACCAGCGACAACTTTTGGACCAAAAATGCCGCCGACGGTAAACGCTTCGAGAAAACCGGATCCGCCTTTGACGTTGCAAAAAAAGAACCCATCGGCAGGTTCAATATCGTCGCCTACATCCCCGGAACTAAACAATTCATCAATCTGGATCACGGACGGGGCAAAGGTCTCGAAACCAGTCCGGTTTAGCGAATTCTCACAATCATCCCGGCGAGTGTTTCGGTTTCTCAACCTCAAATTCGGCGACGCGTTGGTTGCCGGTGGCAACATCCTGATGGGTCATGCTGAGAGTCAGGGTTCCATAAGCCGCTTCCGAACCCCGGTAGCCTTGAGTCGCTGCAAGATGAAACCATTTGTAAGCTTCGATCCTTGATTCAACCGCATCCTCCGGCACGCCCCGTAACAAGCTGGCGCGATGACAATTTCTCCCCAAATTAAATTGGGCTCCGGCGTCTCCTTGACGCGCCGCCTTGCCAAACCACATCGCTGACTGGGTATCATCCCGGATGACACCCTGCCCATTGGCATACATCATCCCGAGATTGAATTGCGCCAGAGAATGGCTTTGATCCGCCGCCTTGTGATACCATTCCGCCGCCTGCGCGTAATCCTGCGCCACTCCTTCACCATTGGCGAACTTCAACCCCATGTTGAATTGCACATTCGCATCCCCGTAATCAGTGTCGACGGGAGTTACTTCGAGATCGGGCTTTTGCGGGCGCGAGAACAACTTGCGATACCAAGATTTATCCATGCTCACAACCATAGCCCGTTTTACGTGGAATACAAGAAACGTTTCCGGCAACGTCCGCGAGCGAGAAAAATTCAGTAAGACGTTTTTAAATTCCACTTGTTCAACAGGTCACCAGGAATTTCCGAAAGAAACCGCGATGGCTGCTGCATTCCATCACCGCCGGAATTGCCGAAGCTGGCGCGGAAGAGCGGATAGCTCAAATACAATTCGTTCTTCGCGCGCGTGATGGAAACGTAAAATAATCTACGCTCTTCTTCCTCGCCGTCGGTGCTGTCCATCGAGCGCGCGGACGGGAACATTCCATCGCACAGCATGATGACGAACACGACCTCGAATTCCAAACCCTTCGCCTGATGGATGGTCGAGAGCCGGATTTTTTCATCGTCGTTCTGGGATCTGTCGCCCTCGGCCTCGACGTTCGTGAGCAGTGCGAGTTGCGTGAGAAATTCCTCGACCGTGCCGAATTGAAACGCGAACGCGGCGAGTTGCTCAAGGTCGTCGAGGCGCGAGCGGTAGTTCGCAAAAGTTTCCTTGAGATAATCGTCGTAGCCCGCGTCAATCACGAGCCGCAGCATCTTCGACGCGCTTTTGCGGACGGTTTCGTCTTCGAGTTGCGCAATCGTCGCGGTGAATTGCGCCCACGCCAGCGTGGCTTTTTTCGGCACGCGCGCGATGGAATCCTGCAACGCGACGGCCAGCGGCGTTTTGGATTTCGGCGTTTGAAATTCAATTTGAAACAACTGCCACAATTTTTCCGCCGCCTTCGCGCCGAGGCCGGGCAGCAATTGCGCCAGCCGCTTGAACGCGATTTCGTCGCGCGGATTCGCGACAAATTTCAGAAACGCCGTCGCGTCCTTGATGTGCGCCTGCTCGAAGAAACGGATTCCGCTCGTGATGGAAAATGGAATCTGCCGCTTCGTGAGTTCAAGCTGCAATTCCAGCGCGTGAAAATGCGAGCGATACAGCACGGCGATCTGGTTCATCGCCACGCCTTCGTCGCGCAATTCCAGAACGCGCTGCGTGATGAACGCCGATTGTTGCGCCGCGTCCACGCACGCGACGAGTGCAGGCTTCATGCCGGATTTGCGCGATGGCGCGAGTTCTTTCGCGAATTGATTTACGTTCGCCGAAATCGCGGCATTGGCGACTTTCAAAATCTCCGGCGTGCTGCGGTAATTCGTTTCGATCTTGAAAACTTTCGCGTTCGGATAACGCTTGGGAAATTCGAGGATGTTCAGAAAATTCGCGCCGCGCCACGCGTAGATGCTCTGCGCGTCGTCGCCGACGACCGTGACGTTTTGCGTGCGCGCGGCGAGGAGGTCAATCAGGTCGCCCTGCAACTTGTTCGTGTCCTGATATTCGTCCACGAGGATGAATTGAAAACGGCGCTGATAATGTTCGCGCACGTCGGCGTTTTCTTGCAGCAATTTCAGCCAGAGCGCGAGCAGGTCGTCGAAGTCCATGCCGTTCGTCGCGCGCTTGCGTTTGACGTAACGTTCGCCGAGGTCGGTGATCTGCGCGGCGAATTGCGAAAAATAACTGTATTGCGAATCGAGGATTTCCCCGGCGGTCTTGTGCGTGTTGACGGCGAGCGAAAAAATTTCGTTGAGCACTTCGGGTTTCGGAAAATGCGTGCCTTTCGTCTCGATGCCCGCGTCGGCGACGCACGCCTTGATCAAATCCTTCGCGTCGTCGCGGTCGAGGATCGTGAAATCGCGCTGGTAGCCGAGCGCGTCCGCGTGCGAGCGCAACACGCGCGCGCCGATAGAATGGAACGTGCCGCCCCAAAGTTCGCGTAATTCACGGCCGATCAAATCCGAGACGCGCCGCATCATTTCGCCAGCGGCTTTGTTCGTGAACGTGAGCAACAAAATGCGGGCGGGCGGAATTCCCTGTTCCAAAAGATACGCGACGCGATAGGTGAGCGTGCGCGTCTTGCCCGAACCCGCGCCGGCGATGACGAGCGCCGGTCCGGGCGGTGCGGTGACGGCGGCAAGTTGTTGCGAGTTGAGTTCGCGCGCGTAGGCAATCTGCGGATAAAGTTCCGGCTTTGAATTTTCAAGGACGTAATCGCGCGACATGAAAC
>JBEKZT010000202.1:0-4069 GCA_049509595.1 Verrucomicrobiota bacterium | reverse complement strand
AACCGTGAGCGAAAAAACTTACGGCCTCCTTGCCGAATTTGATTCGCCCGCGGCAGTTTTGCACGCGGCGGAAAAAGTCCGCGACGCCGGTTACCGCCGGTGGGACGTATTCTCGCCATTTCCGGTTCACGGCCTCGACAAAGTGATGGGACTTGGCAACTCGCTCGTTGGCTGGTTTTCACTCGTGTTCGGCGGCGGCGCGTTCCTTGGCACGATGGGTTTGATCTGGTTTACGAATGCCTTTGACTATCCGCTCATCGTCGGCGGCAAGCCGATGTTCAGCGTGCCGATGTCCTTCGTGCCGTCTTATATTTTGTTGGTTCTCGCTTCCGCCATCGGTGCATTCGTCGGCATGATTGCCTTGAACCAGTTGCCGCGACACCATCATCCGCTGTTCAAAAACAAACGCTTTGAACTCGTTTCGCGCGACAAATTTTTCCTCGCCATCGGTGCGACCGACCCGAAATTTTCCGAAACAGAAACCCGCAAACTGCTCGAAGAAATCGGTGGCGCGCATATCGAACTCTTGGAGGACGACGAATGATGCGCTACCTCAGTATTCTTATTTCCTTTGCGTTGATTGGCGCGGCGCTCGGCGCGGCGGTTGTCGGCATCGCCGGTTTTCACGGCGGCACGTCGCGCAAACCGCCCATCGAAATCTTTTCGGACATGGTTCGCCAGTTAAAATTACGTCCGCAAAAGCCAAACGACTTTTTTGCCAACGGGATCAGCTCGCAACTGCCGCCGCCCGAGACAATCGCACGCAGCCAGCCGATTCAAACCGTTGACGGCGAGGCTTATGTTTTTGAGGACGCGCCGGTCAACACCGGCCGTATCACCGGCACGACAAATTTTATCGAAACCAATCCATTGCCCATCACCGAAGTTTTACTTCAGCGCGGACATGAGCGGTTCGATATTTATTGTTCGCCCTGTCACGGCAAGCTGGGCGATGGCAACGGCATCACCAAGAAACTTGGCGTCATGCCCGCCGTCGCCAACTTGCACGACAAGCGCATTGTGGAAATGGCTGACGGCGAAATTTTTAACACCATCAGCAACGGCAAAGGTTTGATGGGTGCGTATGGTCCGGTGGTTCCAACCGAGGATCGCTGGGCGATTGTCGCCTACTTGCGCGCATTGCAATTGAGCTGGCTCGGTTCGACGAATGATTTAACGCCCGACCAGCAAGCCGCGTTAAAATAATTATGAGTTCGCACAACGAAACAACTCATTTGCCGCCGCCCCTGGATTTGTCCGGCTGGCGGAAGGTGCCCGCCGCTTTGATGGTCTTTGGTGGATTTTTGTCCGTGATTGGCGCGGTGGCGAGGCCGAAGGAATTCGGTTACTCATGGCTGCTGGCGTTCATGTTTTACCTGACGCTGTCACTCGGCGCTTTGATTTTTGTTTTCATTCATCACTTGAGCAACGCCGGCTGGTCGGTGGCCACGCGCCGCGTTTGTGAACACATCGGGTCGTTGCTCTTCCCCTGGCTGACGATCTTGTTTTTGCCGGTTGGATTTTTTGCAAAGAAAATTTATCCATGGATGTCGCTTGACCCGTCGAATCATCTGGTCGCCGTCAAATGGCCGGTGTTCACCATTCCGGGATTTTGGATCACCTCAACGATTTTCTTCGGCATCTGGTGGCTGATGACCGCTCGCATCAATTATTGGTCGCTGCGGCAGGACGTGACCGGCGACCCGCTTTGCACCTATAAAATGCGTTTTCATTCCGGCTGGGGCGTCGTCATCCTCTCGCTGACGATGGTCTTCGCGCCCGTGCTTTGGATGCAGGCCATCCAGTTCCAGTGGTATTCGGCGATTTATGGCGTGTATTATTTCGCCAGCTGTGCCTGGCTCACGCTCGCGACGCTGTATATCCTGATGATGATTCTGCAGCGTCAACGCATCCTCGACCGCGTGCTGCATGACAACCAGTTTTATTTCCTCGGTGTGTTGCTGCTGGCGTTCACACTATTTCAGGCTTACTCGGAGTTCGCACAATACTTCGTCGTCTGGAACGCGAACATGCCCGTTGAAACGTTCTGGTATCTCATCCGCGAACATGGCTCATGGTTTTGGGTGAGCATGATTTTAATTTTTGGACATTTCATGCTGCCGTTTTTTGTGCTGCTGCCCGTGCGCGTGAAAATGAATTTCAAAATCATGCTGCCCGTTTGCGTGTGGGCTTGGGCGATGACTTTTCTGGATTTGAGTTTCAACATCCTGCCCGCACTGCATCCGCACAATTATCCGGTTAAATGGATTTGGCTGCAACTTGGCTGCTTCGCGTTCATGGGCGGATTTTTGAGTTGGGCGTTCCTGAAAAAATTCCAGAGCCATCCGCCGTATCCACAACGCGACCCGCGCGTGCTCGAAGCGATGGGCATTGGACTCGAATCTGAAGAATTTCCCGACACACTTCCGGCCAATGAATAATGAAATCAAAAATGTTAATCGCGCATCCGGCGCAGTGATCGGCTTCATCGTCGCGAGCCTGATTTTCATTGCGCTTGTGGTCGTTGTAAAATTTTCGTTGAAAGTTCCGGACATTGACGCCGACCGTGGCACCGAGCGGGCCAGGGATTTGTCGGAAATTCGCGCCGCCGAAACCACTGCGCTTGAGAATGCCGGCTGGATTGACGAGCAACGCGGCATTGTGCGCTTGCCAATCGAAACGGCAATCGAACTCGCGGCGCAGGCCTGGAAAAATCCGGCGCAAGCCCGTGCTGATTTGATTGCGCGTCAGGAAAAGGCCGGCGCGCCGGTTCCGGTCGCGCCAGCAAAACCCAGCGCATTTGAATAATAATCGTGAACAAAATTTCTCCAGACAAATTAAACACCAGCGAAATTGACGCCTCCTGCCGTGTGCCGCTGCTTGCGCTCTTCGGCGGTGCTGCGTTGTGGCTCGTTGTCGGCCTGCTGCTGGCGTTGATCGCCTCGCTCAGTTTTCACATGCCGGAAAAATTCGGAAATTGTCCGCTGTTCACTTACGGACGCGTCCAGCCCGCCGCCAACGACGCAATTCTCTACGGCTTTGCGATTCCCGCCGCCCTTGGCGTTATACTGTGGATTTTTGCGCGCTTGAGTCAGACCGGGCTTGTCCTGCCGCTCGTTCCCATCATCGCGGCAAACATCTGGCATCTCGGTGTGTTCGTCGGCATCGTTGGTATTTTAATCGGTGACAGCACCGGTTTCGCGTGGCTTGAATTTCCGCGCGGCAGTTCTGTTTTGCTCTTTGCCGCGTTTTTGCTCATCGCCATTTCCGCCGTCGCCACTTTCGGCGCGCGCCGTGAACGCGAACTTTACCCTTCGCATTGGTTTTTACTGGCGGCATTGCTCTGGTTTCCGTGGATTTACTCGACGGCAAATCTTTTTGTTGTTGCATGGCCGGTTCGCGGTGTCGCGCAAGCCGTCATCGGCTGGTGGTTCGCAGATAATTTGATTTTCGTCTGGCTCGCGCTGGTCGGCATCGGGACGGCCTTTTACTTTCTGCCAAAACTTGCGGGACGTCCGTTGCACAGTAATTACTTCACGTTGTTTGCATTCTGTACACTGATCCTTTTTTCAACCTGGTGCGGCATTCCGCAAGGCGCGCCTGTGCCCGCATGGCTGCCGGCGTTAAGTTCAGTTGCCTCCATGCTGACCATCGTTCCGCTCATCGCCATCGCCGTCATTTTTGTCCAAACCGTTCGCGGGGCGAATGTCTGCTGCAAAGGCGGGCCGTTCTGTTACATCAAATTTGGCACGACGGCTTTTCTCCTGTCCGGTTTGATGCTCATCGCGTTGGCCTGTCCGCGAATCAGCCGCGTGACGGAATTCACCTGGTTCGATTCGGCGCAAACACAACTACAGATTCTCGGTTTTTTCTCGATTGTCATTTGCGGTGCGATTTACGAACTGCTGCCGCGCGTCATGGGTTTTGAATTACCATTCCCGAAATTTGTCCGCCTCCAGCATTGGCTGTTCATGCTCGGCATCGCGTTTTTGGTTGTGCCGTTGGCAGTCGGCGGCGTTGAACAAGGCTTGGAGAATTACAGCCTGGAAGCATCGCTGCCATTTTTGCG
>JBEKZT010000201.1:0-4078 GCA_049509595.1 Verrucomicrobiota bacterium | reverse complement strand
CTTCATAGGGCCAGAACAAGCCCAGGTTGGCCGGTTCGGGCTGTGCGGAGTTGAAGTTAAATTCGCCGGCGACCCTGTTTGATAATCCGGTTTCCGCCGTGTTGAACGCCGAGTAGCCCCACGCCTCCAGCGCATTGCCCACTCCCAGCCGCTCCTGGCCGCCTTCGAACAATTGGAACCCGGCAAAATACGGCTCCGACAAAACATCTGAAATCGGGTCAACATGAAACTTGAAATAGAGCGCGTCGTTGGCTTTGTCATCCCGCTTCATCTTGCCGCCCAGAATATCCACTCCTTCACCCGTCTCGTGGACAACCCGTGCACCCTCATCGCTCCACAAAATGACAGCGCGCGCAGGAACGGCCAAAAAGTTTGCCACAACTAAGAGCAGCACGAAGAGTCGAAATATGGCGACGGTTTGCCGGGGCATGCCGGGAATATGCGATGAGCTAGACGATATGACAAGCGGCGGAATCATTAATTGTCATCAATTATCTTGCTGAATCTTAAGAGTTGAGCGAACAATTGCCCTAGAAACCAAAACTACATAAAATAATAACCACCGCGTTTTGTTGGGTCAGAAAATGATTGAAGCAATTGCTTAAAAACTCAAAAGTAAAATTTATATTAAGAAATTATGTGGTCGCTGTTGAAAGAATTTTTACTCTTCTGCCGCCAGGAAAAAAAATGGTGGCTTGTGCCGCTGATTGTGGTGTTGCTATTGCTGGGAGTCATTCTCATTTTCACCGCCGGCTCGGGAATCGCGTGGGCACTCTACCCGTTTTTGTAAATCATGCCCGCGCCACGCAACGTCCTCGGCATTTCGTCGTATTATCACGATGCCGCGGCTGCGCTGGTGTGTGATGGAAAAATAGTTTCCGCCGCGCAGGAAGAACGCTTCACTCGCAAAAAAAATGATTCCAATTTCCCACGTCACGCCGTTCAATTTTGTCTCCTGCACGCGAACCTGACGCCGGCGCAACTCGACGCAGTGGTTTTTTACGACAAGCCGGTATTGAAATTTGCGCGGCTGCTTGAAACGTATCTCGCCGTCGCGCCCGGCGGCTGGCGGACGTTTCCAACCGTGCTATCCAACTGGCTTGGTGAAAAACTGGATTTACGCAAAGCCATCCGCGCGGAGCTGCCGGAGCTGCGGACAGATTGTGAAATTCTTTTCACCGAACATCATCAATCACACGCGGCCAGCGCGTTCTATCCTTCCCCCTTTGACGAGGCGGCGATTCTTACGATTGACGGCGTTGGTGAATGGGCGACCACAACCATTGGCCATGGACGCGGACGTGAAATCAAAATGTTAAAGGAGTTGCGTTTTCCACACTCGCTCGGACTCGTCTATTCCGCGTTCACGGACTACTGCGGCTTCCGCATTAATTCCGGCGAATACAAGCTCATGGGCCTTGCGCCTTATGGTGAACCGAAATTTGCCGACGTCATCCGCACGGAATTGCTCAACATCAAGCCCGACGGCTCGTTTTGGTTGAACCTAGATTATTTTAATTTTTTAAGCGGCACGACGATGACGAATGAAAAGTTTCAGCGGCTTTTCGGCGGCCCGCCACGCAGGCCGGAGGAAAAAATTGAGCAGCGCCACATGGACGTGGCGCGCTCGATCCAACTGGTCACGGAAGAAATCATGCTGCTGCTCGCCCGTCACGCCTGTGAATCCACCGGCCAGAAAAATCTGTGTATGGCTGGCGGCGTAGCTCTCAACTGTGTGGCGAACGGAATCATTCTTCGTGAAAAAATATTTGATAACATTTGGATTCAGCCCGCAGCAGGCGATGCGGGCGGCGCGCTGGGCGCGGCGTTGGCCGCGTGGTATGCGAACGAGAAAAATCCGCGCGTTGCTGTTTCTACAAATTCAATGCAAACGTCATTGCTCGGTCCGGCATATTCCGATGACGAAATTGAAACGGTATTACGTTCGCACAACGCCGTGTTTCGAAAGTTGGAAAAAGACGCGCTGCTGGATTTCACCGTCGAAATGATCAAAGCCGAAAAAGTCATCGGCTGGTTTCAAGGTCGGATGGAATTCGGTCCGCGCGCACTTGGCAATCGTTCGATTCTCGGCGACGCCCGTTCGACCAAAATGCAGTCGGTGATGAATTTGAAGGTGAAATTCCGCGAATCATTCCGGCCTTTTGCACCCATTGTCCGGCGTGAGCGCGTGGCAGACTATTTCGAATTGGACGTTGAATCGCCTTACATGCTGCTGGTCGCGCCAGTCAAAAAAGAATTGTGCCGCGAGGTCTCGCCAGAAATTAAGGGACTCGAACGGCTCAAGGAAATCCGTTCAACGTTGCCTGCCATCACGCATGTGGATTACTCGGCGCGGATTCAAACTGTGGGGCGTGAAGGCAATCCGCTCCTTTATGATTTACTGCTACGCTTCGAGCAAGCGACTGGCTGCGGCGTCCTGGTCAATACATCGTTCAATGTGCGCGGCGAACCGATTGTTTGCACACCCGATGACGCGTATCGTTGTTTCATGAATACTGAAATGGATTTTCTTGTCATGGGGAGTTTTGTAATTGAACGTATCGCACAACCGTCGCAAAAAATTCAGCGACGCATTTTACCGCAGGCCGATTGAAATGAAATTAACCTACAAAGAAGACCCGAAGGAATGGCGCAAGTCTGTTTTACTAACCATGCTTGGGCTGGCGATTTTAAGTTCGCTCCTGCGCTGGCGAAAACACTTGTCACCCAATATTTGGTTGACTTTGCTGGCATTGCTCGGCCTCATGGCTATTTGCGCGTTGCTACGACCGCACTGGTTCCGAAGTTACTACCGGCTTTCTTTGCGGCTGGGATTTTATTCCAGCCAGTTCATTGGCCGCTGTGTGCTGTTGCTTTTTTTCATTTTTATAATGACGCCGCTCGGGTTCGCGCTGCGGATGATGGGTAAAGATTTACTGCGGCTCAAACGCCCGCGCGACGCGAAGACTTACTGGTTTCAATCCAAAAATTGCAGCCCGTTGGACCGGATGTTTTGAAATTCAAATCTTGAAAAAACGCCCGAAAAAATCAAAGTCTGGAAACAAACTAGGAAAATCATCCGGCCAGAATCCGCGAATAAAGTCGGTGGTCCCGGTGGCACCTCGCCGTAAATGGCTCTTCCGATTTATCGCATTGGTAGTCATGCCATTGCTGTTGATAGTGTTGTTGGGTGGGTTGGTGGAAATCGCCCTGCGAATCGGTGGCTATGGTTATGACACCAGCTTTTTTCGCTCAATCCGCCTAGGTGACCAGGAGTATTTTCTTAACAACGAAAAATTCAGCCAGCGATTTTTCCCGCCGCAGCTGGCACGTTGGCCCGATCCATTCATATTTCCGGCGACAAAACCTTCGGATACGGTTCGCATTTTTATTTTTGGCGAATCCGCCGCGATGGGTGATCCGCAACCCGCCTACGGCGCGAGCCGTTATATGGAGGTATTGTTGCGCCAGCGATTCCCTGAAAAAAAAATCGAAGTGATCAATCTTGGGATTACCGCCATCAATTCTCACGTCATTCTGCCCATCGCGCGTGAATGCGCCCGGCATGACGGCGACTTCTGGATTGTTTACATGGGTAACAACGAAATGGTCGGGCCATATGGAGCGGCGACTGTGTTTGGCGCAAAGGCATTGCCTCGCAGTGCGGCCCGGTTTAATCTTGCCATCCAGCAGACGCGCACTGGACAACTGGTGGTTTCCGCTCTGCGCAACCTTGGCGGCAAACCGAAGAACACCTCTTGGGGAGGCATGGAGATGTTCCTCGAAAACCGCATTGCGCCCAACGATCCGCGCAAGGAAACGGTCTATCGGAATTTTGAGGCCAATTTGCGTGATATTGTCAAAGCCGGAGTAAATTCCGGCGCGAAAGTTATTCTGAACACAGTGTCGGTGAACCTCAAGGATTGTCCGCCGTTTGCTTCCCTAACCAACAGCCACCTGCCCGTAGCGGACCAGCAGCACTTTGACCAGATTTTTGCCGAAGCAAAATCATTGCAATCGCAAAGCGATTTTCAAGCGGCAGCCCAGCTGTTTACTCAGGCCGCCAAGCTGGAGCCTC
>JBEKZT010000200.1:0-4102 GCA_049509595.1 Verrucomicrobiota bacterium | reverse complement strand
CGCCGCGAATTGATTGAGGCCGAGCGCAACGATAAGCGTTCGAAACTTTTAGCCGAGATGGTGCCGGGCGACATCCGCAAGGGCACGGTCAAGAACATCACGGATTTCGGCGCGTTCATTGAGTTGAACGGCATTGACGGTCTGCTCCACATCACGGACATGAGCTGGGGTCGCATCGGGCATCCGTCGGAAATTTTGAAGGTCGGCCAGGAAATTGACGTGGTCGTGCTGGACGTGAACAAAGAAAAGGAACGTGTCAGTCTCGGCCTGAAACAAAAACTGACCAATCCGTGGGACAACATCGAAACGAAATTTCCGGTCGGCGCAAAGGTCAAAGGCAAGGTCGTCAGCCTCGTGCCTTACGGCGCGTTTGTGCAATTGGAACCGGGCGTCGAAGGACTTATTCACGTCACGGAACTTTCCTGGACGAAGCGTATCGCCAAACCGAGCGACGTGCTCAAGCAGGATCAGGAAATTGAAGCGGTCGTGCTGGGCATCAACCGCGAGGAGCAAAAAATTTCCCTCGGCATCCGCCAGCTTGAATCCAATCCGTGGGACGGAGCGGCGGCGAAATACACCGTCGGCTCGCGCGTCAAAGGCAAAGTGCGCAACCTTACGAGCTATGGCGCGTTTGTGGAATTGGAAGAAGGCATTGACGGCATGATTCACGTTTCCGACATGTCGTGGACGCGCAAAATCAATCATCCGAGCGAGGTGATGAAGAAAGGCGACGACATTGAAGCCGTCGTGCTTGAAGTGGATCGTCCGAACCAGCGCATCGCGCTTGGCACGAAACAAGTCGGACAGGATCCGTGGTCAAACATCGAGAAACTCTACAAAGTCGGCGACCTCGTCACCGGCAAGGTCACCAAGCTTGCGAGCTTCGGCGCGTTCATCGGATTGCAGAACGATATTGATGGTCTCGTGCATATCTCGCAAATCAGCGAGGAACGCGTGGACAAAATCAAAAATGTCCTCAAGGTCGGCCAGGATGTTTCCGCACGCGTCGTCAAGATTGACAAGGGCGAACGCCGCATCGGTCTTTCCATCAAAGCCGCCAGTTACAGTGACGAGCAGATCAAAGAAGAACAGAAGTTGTTGGATGCGCTCAAACCCGGCGAAGACCTCGTGGCGTTGCAGAATGCCTTTGATGCCGCCGACGAAGCGCAGAAAACGGAGTAACCTCCGAACAAAATCAAATTACGCGAACCGGCGAACTGGAAGCAGTTCGCCGGTTTTCATTTGAATGGGGAACGCACGTGCCCAAATTATTTCGACAATGACCGATGCCGGTAGTGCAAAATTTTGAACTCCGGCGTGTCACGCTTTTCCTCAACCAATTCAAAACGATTTTCAAACGGCGGAAAAAATGCGTCACCTTCGACTTCGCGTTTCACGAGCGTCAGGTAAAGGTCGGAACAGCGCGGCAGCGCCTGCGCGTAAATCTCCGCGCCGCCGCAGATGAAGGTGTCGGTCCGGAAATCATCAGGGTTCAACTTTTCCAGCGAATTGAAAATCAAGATTTCCGTCTGTCCGCCCTTGTCCGCCTTTATGAAATGAAATTCAAATTGATACGGTTTCTTGAGCGTTTTGCCCACGCGCACGCCACCGCGCCATTCATGGTATTCACCGAAAATCTCCGGGTGTTTTTTGATAAGCCGCTGCGGATGCCGTGTCAGCACCAGATTTTTGCGATTTGGCAGCGGCTTGCCGAGGCTTTCAAAAGTCTTGCGGCCAAACACCACGACATTGCCCATGGTCGTTTTCTTGAACCATTTGAAATCCTCCGGCAGATGCCACGGAATTTTGCCGCCCGCGCCGATCACGCGGTTTAATGACATGGCAGCAATGGCTTTGAAGTGTTTCACGAATGAATTTTACCGCCAAGAAGATGTAAAGGCGCGGAGAAAAATCAATGCGAAACGACCTTTGCGCCGCCGGCAAAAATCAATGCTTGCGGCGTTTCTTGGCCTGCGGGCGGGTCAAGGCGACAATCTCCGGCATATCCCAGCCGATTTTATCCTCGAGGATTTCGCGCAACGCGATGTCCGCCACGCCAAGATTTCCCACGTCGCTGATGAGCGGGCGGCTCAAGCCGCCGCCGCCGGAATTCAACTGGCGCACGCGGCGCGACACGAGGTTCACAAGGACGTTCGGGTTGCCGACTTTTTCAGCGGCGCGTTTGCAAAGTTCAGCGTTCATGGTTTTTCAGATCAAATCGAGCCGCGTAGCTTAAATGTTGCGCGCGCGAAGGCAATAACAAAAACGAAATGAAATTGCGAAGAACTATGCGGCCTTTGACTTGCCCTTCAATTGTTCGACTCTTGCGATGTGTTCAAAATAGCAGATGACGAAGCTTGCCCCGTTCAATTCATGCCCCGGACCGCTGCCGATGATCAGCGCGCCATCGGCCACCATGCCAAAATCAGGATGCGAAATGGTGTAAGCCTTTCCATCGTCCATGCAAACACGGACGGGACGAAAATTTGAATCATGAATCAACGCACGCAGTTCCGCTGCTTTCATTACGCCAAAATGCACGAAATAATTTACGCCGTCAAATGCTTCCCATTTGCATGCGTTTCCGGCATTTTCTGAAAACAATTTTATGCCCGCACCAAAACAATTCGATTTGAACCAATTTCTCGCCACGCGCACGGAAACCGTCAACCGCGCGCTCGACCAATTTCTGCCCAGCGAAAAAACCAAGCCCGCCACGATTCACAAAGCCATGCGCTATTCGCTCTTCGCCGGCGGAAAAAGAATGCGTCCCGCGCTTTGCCTTGCCGCCGCCGAAGCTTGTGGTGGCAGCGACGCAGCCGCCATGCCGCTCGCGTGCGCCGTCGAGTGCCTCCACACCTACTCGCTCATCCACGACGATCTGCCCGCGATGGACAACGACGATTTCCGCCGGGGCAAACCGACCAACCACAAGGTTTTCGGCGAAGGCATCGCCGTGCTCGCGGGCGACGCGTTGTTGACGCAGGCGTTCGAGATCGCCGCGCAATGCAAAAAGTTCCCGCGCTACCCGCACGACAAAATTATTTTGGAAATCGCGCGCGCGTCCGGCTCGTTGCAACTCGTCGCCGGGCAGGTCGCCGATCTGGAAGGCGAGGGCAAAAAACTTTCCATCGCCGAATTGAAATTCATCCACGAGCGCAAGACCTCCGCGCTGCTGTGCTGTTCCGTGCGGCTCGGCGGCATGAGCGCGAGCTGCCCGCCCGCACAACTCCGCGCGCTCACGGATTTCGGCTATCACGTCGGCCTCGCGTTCCAGGTGATTGACGACATCCTCGACGTGACGCAGACCAGCGAGCAGCTCGGCAAGACGGCGGGCAAGGACGTGGCCGTGCAAAAGGCGACCTACCCGGCGATTGTCGGGCTGGAAAAATCGCGGCAGATCGCGGCGCAACTGACGGCCAGGGCGTTTGCCGCGCTGAAAATTTTCAAGGGCAAAGCGGTTGCGCTCGAAGCGCTGGCGGAATTTCTGTTGAAAAGGGAGAAATGAATTTACTTTCAATATGCTTCGTCTGAAAATCGCGGCGAATGTGTAGAAAAAACAAATGAAATCTATTCATCTCATTCAATATGAAAGTGATTCCGAACTGCGCCCAAAACCAATTGCTCCCGACTCGCAAACATACAAAAGCGGATATTGGTCTATTCCAATTGAACTAGCGAACTCGCTCAAAGGTGGAAATATTTATTTTCACAAAAAACAAAAGTCTCCGTCGTTTTTGGGTGGCTTAATCAAGGATTGCTGGATTGAACAATATCGAAGGCAAGACCGAGTGGTTTTCAAATTTGAATCTTCATCTACTCACGAAGGAATATTTCCAAAAAATCCTGATGGTTGGGATAGGTGGATGAATGTTGAAGAATAATATGAGCAAAAACAGTAGGTGCTTCATGGCGGCGACGCTTGCGTTGATGGTTGGTATAATGTTGAGCGGTTGCGTGTCATATCGCGTAGCTGTCAATGGTTTCAGCGATTCGAAATATGCCGGTGGCAATTCTTATTGGCTTTTGTCCGGCAAAGATGATGTGACTGTGAACGACCTCGAATTTCGTGAATACGCTGTTTATCTTCGTCGTGGTCTTG
>JBEKZT010000020.1:0-15845 GCA_049509595.1 Verrucomicrobiota bacterium | reverse complement strand
CGTTGGTCATCGTTTCGAGCGTTGTGAATGTTTTGGACGAAATGATGAACAGCGTTTCCGCCGGATCGAGATCGCGCGTCGCTTCCACGAAATCAATGCCGTCCACGTTCGAGACAAAACGGAAATTCAAATTGCGGTCGCTGTAATGTTTCAGCGCTTCGTAAGCCATCACCGGCCCAAGATCGGAGCCGCCAATGCCGGCGTTGATAATGTTCTTTATGCGCATGCCGGTGTGACCTTTCCATTCGCCGCTGCGAATGCGTTTTGAGAACGCTTCCATTTTATTGAGGACGGCGTGGACTTCCGGCACGACGTTTTTTCCGTCCAGTAAAATAGTTGCGCCTTTGGGCGCGCGCAGCGCGATATGCAGGACGGCGCGATTTTCTGTGACGTTGAGTTTCTCGCCGCTGAACATCGCGTTAATCTTGGCGCGCAAACCGGATTCGTCCGCCAGTTGCAGCAGCAACTGCAATGTTTTCTCCGTGATGCGATTCTTGGAATAATCCAAGTGAAGGCCAGTTGCCTCAACTGTCATCCGCACGCCACGTTTCGGGTCATCGGTAAATAATTTACGCAGGTGCAATTTTTTAATCGTCTTGTGGTGGGCGGCGAGGGACTTCCAAGCAGGGCGCTTGGTCAGTGGTTTGATCGTTCCGTTCATAATTTTTTGACTGATAGTCTGCATTTAATCCGGGGCTTGAATCAATGCTATTCAATCCATCGCGGTCAGCAGTTCATCCAGAGAAACGGTGGCGAAATTCGTGACCGAGTCGCTCATCGCGTAGGGAATGATGAGTTCGCTTCCGTGCAGTAGGTTGCGGCAGGAATAAACCACATTCGGCACTTAACCTTCACTCCGCTTCATTGGGGGCACAGCAACGGTTCGCACAGGCGGCGGAAAACGCGCGTCGGATCGTTCAAGTGGTTGCTGCATTAAATGTTTTTGGGCAGCGTGGGCGGATTCACCTGTCAGTTTCGCGGCCTTTTATTTTTCCTCTTGCTCGCAATTCTGCGGACGGAACGCCTGCCAGATTGTGGAAACAAATCCCGCGCTTTTGAGAATGGTTTGCAGCCATGAAGGTTTTTCGGCCGCAAGCACGGACTTTTTTCTCCGGAAGGACGCAAGGCCGGCAACCAGCGATGTAGCAGCTGATGCGAGCGAACTTATAGTTCTGGCCTGGTTTGCTAGCGAGCGAACTTCGTCAGCCATGGTTTGCAATTCCTGAACCATTTGTGCGCGGTTGAGTTCGCTTTCTGCGATCAAAAGTTTTTTTCGCGAGTCGAGCGGGTTCATGCGAGAATTTTTTCCAGGCAGGCGCGATCCTTTCGGAGTTGGTCAAGCGTGGCGGAAAGCATTTGCCAATTACGCAGCAGTCCGGTGAGTCGCCGATAAAGACAAACCCCGACGGTTCCGTAAAGAGCCGTTAATATCAAGAGGACAGCCACATGTGACCAAGCCCACAGCCAAATCACGATAGCCGCCGTAAGCGTCAGGCCGGCGAGCAGAGCGAGTACCGCCACGCTGAACGTCAGCAGGATGGCGTGCAGATGGCGTTCGCGCTCCTCCTGCACCTCCACCGCCAGCAGTTCGAGGCGGTTTTCCCCGATAGTCACCAGCCGCTGCACAAAATGTTTCGAGGTTACGCCCAGTTGCCCGACGCTGACAGTAGGTTCTCCCATAACAAAATCAGTCGCGGGAGCAACGGCGCGCGAGGAGATATCCAAAAATCGCCCCAAGGCCGACGCCGATGGCGATCGCTTTATACGGATGTTCATGCACGGCTTCGTCCGCCGCTTTAGCGCCGGCGACTGCTTTGTCGCGGACATTACCCGCGATTTCTTTGGCACGTTCCAACGCGGCGGCGAGACGCTTGCGGGCTTCCCCGACTTTTTCTCCGGCCACGTCGGCGGTTGCAGCCATCAACGCGCGCGCGTCTTCGGCAAGTGAGCCAATATCATTACTGTGAGCTTGTGTATGTTTATTCATGTTTTTTGTCGTTTCCATTTGTTTGTTTTTTTAACGGTAAATTTTCCGCATCGGCCAGATGAGCGGCTGTCGGCGAACTGGCCACTTTCAGTATCGAATTTCTTCCGCCGAATGGATTCGGCACGGATTCTGTGGCGAGCGGATCCGGCATCCAATGACCATCCACAACGAGGCAATACTCATAGGTGCCGGGTGCGAGAGCCGTTTCCTTCCACCAGTGACCGACACCGGAGGAATGCAGCGTCTTGGCTTCGGGCTGCCAATGATTGAACGTTCCCGCGATGCAAACAGTCTTGGCTGTCGGATGAGTAAATTCAAAGCGAATAGGCACCAGTTGTTGAGCGGTGTTACGGGCATTGTCATGGTTGTGATTGTGTTTCATAGGTGGCGATTCACAGGATGGTTAACTTACGATTTTGGAAAAATGTTTCGTTTCACTTGGCCATAATGCACGAGGATAACTGACGGGTGCTATGGGGTGTTACCCTACCAAACATTTATGAATCCGATCCTGACTGGCAGACTAGGATGATTACATAAATCGAATGGGAAGTTTCAGTGCCGACTCCGGCTTTCTCACGGCAAAGATTTTCCGCAAGACCAAGTGGGTGGGGAGAAATGCGACAAGCCACAGCATGCCAAACAACAGGGCGACATAAAGGTTTTGGTTGACCCAGTGTTGCGGCTGCTGGTCGTTAAATCCGTAAACATAATTAATGTTGATGGGGATGTTGGGGTTGGCCGGATGCGCTCCGGCGGGCGGAGTAAAAACGTAACTGACCAGTACCAACCCTGCGGCCACGGCCGTCCACGCCGCTAAAGCCCGTTTATCGTAGTCAAGACGGAACAGCAGCCAGACAAGTAGCATAGGCAGCCAGCCATGAAAAAGCGAAAGCCCGCGCGTGAAAAGGGGAAGATGCGGATCGAACATATAACCGGTCAGGTTTAGAAAGGGAAAACCCATAAGATTGCTGCCAAAGTCCGCGAGCCAGAGGCATTGCGGAAGCAGAATGCCCACGGCGCACATGCTGATGAGCAGGGAACTTTCCAGCCACATCCCCGCCACCGTGAGAATGAGCGCGGCATCGCAGAACCATAAAAAATTGGTCGGGCCGTAGGTGTGCAAATAAACCGGAACAAGTACGGCGAGGAAAACGGTGCAGATGACCTTGGCCGTCAGTGGAATTTTGCCTGTTCGAACTGCGCGCTGCCACTCGACGGCAATTGGAATTGCCCGGATGGTGAATGCTCGAGCATCAGATTTCATGGGCGGAAATTTTTCATAAACGTTGCAACGATAGACAGGGAAACCATGACGATGCTATGGGGTGTTTCCCCCATGCGCGTTGACGCCTGAAATTTTCCTGCACAAACTTCGCGCATGGCAAAGAAAGCAGAGGCGGAATCAATCGCCAAGACGCAAAGTAGCCGTAAAAGAAAACTCCTTTGGTCGGGCGAGCGTCCACGCGAGTCGTTTGAAATCACCCGCCCTCCTCGACACCCGCGTCATTTACTGTGGCGATAATCTGGAACAGCTCGCCAAACATCCGGGATTTCAGGGGAGTGTGCCGGGACTTTGCGGGGACGGATTCAAATTCGCCAGCGCTCCTAAAATGGTTTTTTGCATGGTCGGATTGACCAGATTTCCCAAATGTCCGCCGCGATGGAAGACGGTCAGTTGTTCCGGCAAGAACGTGGCGCGGAGCCACACCAAATCTTCGTCCGCCAGTAGAAAATCGTTTTCATTGCAGATGATGCGGATGTCCGGGTTGGCGCGCAATCCGGCGTCACACGTCCGCAAGTCATCGGCTTTTTCGAGCATTGCCGACGCCATCGAGCCAAGGCCGTGTGCCTGATAATATGGCGTCGCAAATTTATCAAAATAATCCTCGTAGGAATAATTAAGAATTTCCCGATACACCGGCTCGCGCCGCCAATTCCAGATCGCGTGACGCAGAACTCCCAGATTATCCCGCCGTTGGCTGCTATAAATGATGTCGCGCAGCATGAATCGAAATGTCATGCCAATGAGAAATTTGGATTCGATGGCGTTGAAGGGCAAAGTAGAGCGCGGCGTGAGGGTGAGTTTGCTCAAGACGGCCACCTTGAGAAAAGTATTTTCAAGGTTTTCGGTTCGATTGGTCTCCGGCCAACTCAGGGGCGCGCGATAAAATTCGTCCAGCTTGTCAACGCCGTAGAGCAATCGGACCGGAGGGCTGATGGCAACATAGCGGTCAAATTTAATCAATGACGACTGGTTCGTCGGTTCGGTGGCCGCGATGAACAAGGATTGAAATGCCCCGAGAGAATAACCCATCAACGCCCTGTCGCCCAACCGGGCGGGATACAATTTGTTCAAGTGGCGGTCAATGTCCGTCAACGCGACGTGTAAGTCGTGGCCGTCCACCGGCAGGTAAGCCGGCAGGGCAACGGTCGAGGCGTTTTCCATGAACTCGGAATTAAAAGGGCTGCTGATATTCACGACGGAGAAGCCGTTTTTATAAATCAACTCGGCGAGCGCGAGGGAGTTTTCGGCCAGCCGATGTGAACCGAGACCGGGAACGATATAAACCACCGGTGCTTTTCGCGGTTGCAACCAAAAGGTAAATTTTAATTTCCTGCCTGTCGTCGGAATCAAAACCGACCGGGTCTTGCCTCGGCTCGGGAATTCAGGGTCTTGATAGGTGAAGAAAACGGATTCAAGAGTTTCCAGCGAAGCTTCGTCAGGTTTTCCCTTCACTTGAAAATCGGCCACGCGATTCGCCCTCGCGAATGTCCAGGCATATTGAACCTCGGAATACGGATCCATTTCGGCCTGACTGAAACGGACATATTCGCCCACGCTGTCGGACAAATCATTATACATGACCGCGTAAGTGAAATAAGTGTATGGGCCGAGATAAGTCAGCGGATTGTTCGCGTCGAATTTGTAGGGAGCGATATAAAGGAGGGGATTGGCGGCGGTGTCGGCGGCAAAGCCGAGGGTATCGCGTTCGTTGCTCGGTCCAAGAACCGGCAGCATCAGAAAACAATGCGGCTTCCAGCCCCACTTGCCGAACGTCTGGCCAAAATCCGCGTCCGATTTTGGAATGTTCCATTTGGTTCCCACGTCCCAGAATCCGGCCACGCCGACGGTGGTATTGCAGAGGAACCGGTAAGTTTCATCGCGCGCGCCGTTCCACTTTCCCTGAAGCAAATTGTTGATCAATCGTCCCGGGTAAGTAAGGTTCCTGCCAAAATTTCCGATTCCGGTTCGGACCGGTTTCACGACGATCAACCGATAAACCCGGCTTGTCGGCTTGATAACGTCGGTCATCAACCCCACATTGAAGTCCCACGTTACACGATTGAACGGCTCAATGGGGTCGGGAACGGATTTAGGGAGAACAACGTTCTCCGCTAGGGGTGAATTTGTGAGATCAACGGCTGATCCTTGCGCGTATGCGAACAGCGAAAAATAAAACGACAGAACCACCAGCGCTGAACTTCCAATTCTCCAGCCCGGTTGGATTTTCAAGCCGTCCGCCTTCCTGAAGTTGAAACGAAAATCTTTTTTGAGGTCTTCAAAAAATCACGAAGCGTTGTTGTTCGCGAAACTCAATCAGGTGCGTCTTGATGGCGAGAAGGACAATTCCTCTGGCTTTGCGTTCGCCCCAGACATCATAGACACGTGCGATGAATTCACCGAACGTCAGGGATTTCTTCCTGCAATTACTTTTCATGGCCTGAAGTATAAACATGAAGATTGCATGGATACTATGGGGTATTCTCCCCATGTCGGAGTTGATGAATTCAGCTCTACCATAGCAGACTAGAATGGCACGTTAATGTCCTTTCTTTTTGGATAAACACTGAACTACGGAGTTAAATTATTACCACTGCTAACCATTGAGTAACGGCTGGCCTTGCCAGTTTGACAGCGGCTCAAGTTGCTCGTGATCACCGTTGGTTGCACGCAGAACCTTTCTCACAGTTCCTAATAACTCGTCGGCAGTAAAGGGCTTGAGCAGGGTAGCCTGAATTTGCAGCCACGGATGGCGTTTCAATTTTTCCGTCGGTATCGTTCCCGACACCAAGATGACTGGCAGTGCCATATGGTCGGCATGTAGCTTCTTGAGCAATTCAACGCCTGACAACTTCGGCATATTGTGGTCGGTAACCAGGAGGTCATAAGTGTTAAGTTGAAGAGCGTCCCAGGCGACAGCGCCATCCACGGCGGTATCCACCTTGTAGCCAGAGCAAATCAACACTTCGGCGTTGAGACGGCGGATGTCATCATCGTCCTCCACCACGAGAATGCGTTGGCGTGGATTTGGTTTGTGTTGGAGCGGTGCGCCGACCAGCTCCATGGCTTGCGACGTTTTTTTATCTATCATTAAACGAAACTATAAGCCGGAATATTTTGCCGGCGCTATGGGGTGTTACCCTACCAGGCACTTATGAATGCAGATCTGCCACAGCAGGCGGAGATGGCGAACTAATGCACTTTTTTTTGGATACCGGAGGGTGGCTTTCCGAATTTTCCTTAACCACCGCAATCATTTCTTCCATCCCTTCCTTGATCTCGCCGACCTGCGGATGCACTTCCTTGATGAGATCGTGTTCAATCTTGGATAATTTTTCGATGCGTTTGCCCTGATCGCGAAGCTGATCCAAAAGGGCATTTTGTTTTGTTGAAAGCCGGTGCATCCACCAAAAGCAAATACCCCAGCAAACGGTGCCGGCCAATGTCATCCAGAAAGCGAGGCTGTTTTCATCCATAACCAATAATGCCGCCGATCAAGAAATGTTGGCGCGAAACAAAAATCGCAGAGAGCTGCTAAACAATCGTCAACTGGACACTGCTCTCAATGATACCCGCGCTGATGGCATAACGGGTGAGTCCCGCCGTGTCATGGATGTTAAGCTTCTCCATGAGATGCTCGCGATGCTTCTCGACGGTCTTGATGGCGATGCCCAGTTCGGCGGCAGTTTCCTTGTTGGCTTTGCCTTCGGCAATCAATTGAAGCACCTCCGCCTCCCGCGAACTCAGATGGGCATTGCGCGGCTTCAGTAATCCGCTCCGATTCGGCGATTTGCGATCGCGTTCATGAAGACGTTTGGCAATCGAAGGGCTAAAAAATGTTTTTCCCTTGTAAACTTCCCGAATCGCCCGGCACACTTCGTGGGCGGAGGTTTGTTTGAGCAGAAATCCCACCGCGCCGGACTCGGTTGCGTTTTTAATATACGCGTCGTCGCTGTGCGCGGAGAGAATGAGTACCTTGGTGGCTGGGACAGCTTTGAGCACCTGGCGGGTGGCCTCCAAGCCATTGAGCAGAGGCATCGCAATGTCCATCAACACCACGGCGGGACAAAGTTTTTTTATCATCGCAATCGCCTGGCGACCATCTTGTGCTTCTGCGATGATTTCGATGTCGTCTTCGAGTTCGAGCATCTTGCGAAATCCTTCTCGCACGATCGTGTGATCTTCCGCCAATAGGACAGTGATTCGTTTCATGGGCATTCCAGTGTGGTTTTTTTACTAGATTTTTTCAGCGCGTCTTTCCGGACGTGAGCGAATGGAATCTCCACGCGGACGGCGGTGCCATGGCCGGGTGTGGATTCGACGCAAAAAGTGCCGCCGACCATTTCGACTCGTTCCCTCATGCCGAGCAGTCCCAACTGTTTGTTTCCACGCGCGCGCAATACGCGCTCAACTTGAAAAGATTTGCCGTCGTCCTTGATTTCCATGCGGGTGACCTGATGAATTTTCTGGATGTTCAATTCCACACGGCTGGCTTTCGCGTGGCGGGCGACATTGTTCAACGATTCCTGAGCGATGCGATAAAGCGCCGTCCGCTTGTTGAGATCCAATTGTTCCACTCCGGCAAAGACTTTCAGGTGGACGTGGAGGCCCGTCCGCTTGGAAAAATTTTTCACGAACGAGTGCAGCGCGGGAATCAATCCAAGATCATCCAACACTGCCGGGCGCAGTTCGCGGGCGAACTTATGCACGATGTTTACCGATTTTTCCACGAGCCGCTGCGTTCGGGCGATGTTGCGGTCGAGGCCTTTGGTGTTGACTGCGGCGTCCTTTTTCAAGGCCGCCAGCCGGACGTTGATGCCCGTCAAGGTCTGGGCGATGACATCGTGCAGTTCGCGGCTGATTTCCTTTCGCTCCTCCTCCTGCGTCAGGAGAATCTGGCGGGACAATTGCCGCAACTGTTCCTGCAGGCGTTCCGACTGTGCCAGCAACTGGCTGTAATGCAGCTCGCTTTTTTTGAGCGCAGCCTCCATCGCCTTGCGCTGGGCGATTTCATTTTCCAAATCCAGGTTCGAGGCGGCCAGCTCCACGGTGCGCTGGCTCAACATCTCGACGATTTGGTTCAGGTGGATTGCGGCCTCCCGCGCACCGCGATGAATTTTCTCGATTGGCGTGATCGCCTCGGTAAAGAAAATCCCCGCCTGCTTGATGAGCGCGGTGCGTTTACCGGACGGACGGCCCGGCAACACCAGTGTGACCAGGATTTGCTCATGGAGCTTGGCAATGTCCAGCGTCTGTAGGCCAACGGTGAGCGCCTGCTGGCCCATACCGCGCGCCGGTTTCAGGTGCGCGCTCGAACGTTGCTTGAGATACGTCAGCAACGCCGCCTGATAGCGTCTGGAAAATTTGCGTTGTTTCATGAGCTGCCGAATTCACGCGCGACCCGCCGCACGGACCTGGCCGACTTTAGCACCAATCGTTGCGTGCTGGCGATTTCATTCTTAAGACCCTTGGTGTTGCTCCGGGACTGCTGTTTCAACGAGAGCAACCGGACATTGATCCCCAGCAGAGTCTGGCCGATTTCATCCTGAAGTTCGCGGCTGATGTGCTTACGGTCATCCTCCTGCGCCGCCAGTACCCGGTGCGTCAGTTGCCGCAAACGCTTCTGCAACTGGAGCGATTCCTCCAGGCATTTGTCGTGGTGCTGCCCGTTTTTCTCGGCGGCATCTTCCATGACCTTGCGCCGGATGACGCCGCGTTGCAACTGGCGGTTGGTGGCGGCCAGTTCCTCCGTGCGCTGGCCCAGCGTTTCCTGTAGCCGGCTCAAGTGAACTTTGGTCTGCCGCGCGGCGCGGTGCGTCTCCACAATCGGGGTGATGGCCTCGGTGAAAAAAATCTTCGCGCGCTTGAGCGCTCCATTTTTGCTGCGGGATAGTTTCAGTGTGATGAGTGCCCGCTCATGAATCCGGGCCAGTTCCAGTGTCTCCAGTCCGAGGACGACCGCCCGGCGTCCCAGTCCCAACGCTGGCTGCAAGCTCGCGCGTGGTCCCTGCTTCAGGTGTTTTCGCAACGCCGTCACATATTGTCGTGACAACCCGATTAGTTTTTGTTTCATGTCGGTATGCAGAATTCAGCGCAACCTTCCAAAATATCCTCCAGCATCCGCCGATTTCATTGATTCGTATATGGGGTGAAACCCTACCCTGATTCGAAAAGAAATTGAAAGCCCGGTGAACACCGGAGGAAAAGTATTCGCCGGGCGATGACGGCCCAAACAAAATTTTATTTCGTCCGGGCTGTGCAAATGATTCAAGTCCACTTTGACTCCACTCGTCAGACACTCTTGGGTTTCAAGAGTAGCAACACGATTCCGCCAACGAGCGCGAGCGCTCCAACGACTGGCGGGATAAAATGATTGTCGGTAGTCGCAATGTGCATCCCAAGGAACGCGATGGGTTTTCCCGGGGTCGTGAAGCTAATGCCTGAATAGGCAAGCACCACAATACCCAAGACGACCAGGCAGACTGCAATGATTGTTTTTATGTTCATATTGAATTTATAATTTGATTTTTCGACGGCAGTTTTTAAAGCACTGGTTTTCTACCGGATATGATTCTGAGCAAAACCATCACAATGCCAATTACGAGGAGGACATGAATGAATCCGCCCATCGTAGTGCCGGTTACCAGCCCCAACAGCCACAAAATGAGCAGTATCACCGCAATCGTGTATAACATAAAATTTTCTCTTTCTTGATTCACTGGCTGGCGCGCTGTCGCGCCAGCCAATGTAAGCAGAGCGTTTAGTTCAAAGCCACAGGCACGGCCACGGTCATGTTGTTGATCACGCTGGTCACGCCGTTGATGTCGGCGGTGAGCTTGGTGGCGAGGCTCTTTTCAGCATCGTTTTTCGCAATGCCGGTCAAGGTGACAATACCGTCCGTAGTCGTAACTCCGGTATGTATGGCGCTGGTCGCGCTATGGGACATCAATGACGACTTGACTTCAGCCGTGATGGAGGCGTCATCAATTTTATCGCCGACGGTTGCGTCTGGCGCTGCCGGCGTCGCGGCAATCGTCATCTCGTTATTGACCGATTTAACATTGTCAATGTCCTTGGCGTATTCGGTGGTGAGTTCTTTTTCGGCCATGCTGCTGGCCACACCTTGCAAGGTGACGACGCCACCATCCGTATACACGGTGGTTTCGGTGGCACTCACGTTGCGATGGAATAGCAGCGCGGTTTTTACTTTCATGGTGATCCAGGCGTCGGAATGTTCAGCCGGTTGTTCACCATTGATCAGCAGTTCATTGTCCACGCTCTTGACGCCGGGCAAACTCGCCACGGTATCTTCGGCCATGGATTTGTGCGACGCATTGGCGACTGTGCCGGTCAGGGTGACGACACCGTTTTCAGAATCAGTCTTGATTGAATCGTCCTTGAGGTAGTTTTTGAACGTATAGGAGTTCGCAGCGGACGATTCGATGCGGCTGTCCATGTCGGCAGCGCGTAAGGGCGTGCTGGTGATTAACATTGTGCTTACTGTCGCCATGATGGCGAGCATATAGGTTGTTTTCATTATGTTTTAATTCGATTGTTGAGTTGTTTGTTTTAAATACTTGAACCACGCTAAGCGATACGTCCGCTCTTCGCTATGGGGTGTAACCCTACCTGCAGTTGGAAATCTCCCTCGAAGGAGCGGCCGGCCGCAGTGAAGAAATAAGAGCGAAGCAGGTTTACCAACCGGGCTGCAAAACGGCACGGCTTTTTTACTGAACGGGATGTGCAACAAATAATTCCGGCCAGATAGTCGCCATTTTTGCCGCCAACCAGTGAGCGATGGCGGCAGCCCCTTTTGGTGTCGGATGCGTCGTGTCAGTGGAAGTGTATTGATCAGCGGTGCCGGAATTCGGGACAAGCTCATTGCCGGTGACGAGCGGCGGCGAAAGGATGTTGAAGAACTCATTTGAAGTAATCAACCCGGCATTCACGCAAGCGTTTGAGATAATCAGTCCGGTCTCCATGACATCGGCGTCAACCGGCGTTCGCGGCCAAAACGGACTGAGCACCGCAAATTTTGCGTTGGGATAAACCGTTTTGGCGGCCACGGCCGTATTATAGACCAGTTGATAATACGCGTTCGTATCTGCGCTGGCCAAAGTGTGGTCATTGATTCCCCCCGCAAAGATGATGTAGGATGGATTCACCTTTTGCATATCCTTGATGCGGCCCCAAAAATTGGTATAACCATACGCGGGAGCTTGAATGGCTTCCCAACCCGTGCCGCCTTCGCCGAATTTGCACACATTCAGCCCTGACACGTATTCCGCGAGATAATCGGCAAACGTATTCGTAGGATGGATGTCCAGAAACGAATCGCCCATGATGGCCAGTGTGGTGTAAGCCACAGGCGGCGTAGAAAAGAAACCGTTGGTGACCGGCACATAAACGCCGAAAAGATTGTCCACATTTTTTAAAGTGATCCAGTGATAACCCGGAATGGTGAGATTTACCTGCACATAGCTTTGACCGTCGCCACTGCCCATGGTGATGGGAGTGGGGCTGTCATAACCATCCACAGAGACAATCGTGCTTTGGCCGTCGTCCAAGGTCTGGAATATGAAACTGCTTCCGTCTATCCCAAACCCGATTGACCAGACCGGCGGATCAACCCCGCCCGACAAGCCGGTTTGCAAGGCGGTGTAGAAATTCGCGTAGGAAAGGTTTGTATTCGCAACGATGGCTGTTCCCAACACGACAAAATTGGACGCGGTCAAATCAAGAGGGTAGTAGGCGTAGTTTGTCGCCGGAGCGGGAGCGGCATTGAGCGAAATAGAAAAAGACGCAACACCGGGAATGACCGACAGATTGTTAGCCGTCACATTTCCGGACGCATCAACCGTGAAATTATTGCCGACACTGATGGACGTGAACGGCCCGACCACGCTACCGGCCATGACGTTGGTCAATCCCGCGCCGTTTCCTGAAAACGAGCCGGCCAGATTCAACCCCGTCGCGCCATTGGTCACGACGGCCGCCGGCAACTGCGTCAGCGCCAGCGCACCGGTCACGTTGTCTGCCGTGATGGCATAAGGCGCGGGCGTAATCGGCTGGCGCGGCGAAAGGGTGGTGAAATTCGTTCCGCCGTTGGTCTGCACTCCGATTTCCAGCCAGCGCGCGCTGCCATCGAACATGCTGCCGAAATCAATCGTGGCCGTGAAAAGTCCGTTGCTCACCGAAGTCGCCGTGTTCGTCACCGGTCCGGCCACCGGCACGCCATCGGCATTCGTCGCGTAAAGCGTGAATGTCAGATCATAACTACCGTTCGCCGGGGCGTTCCCGTCATTCAACTGCCCCTGATACGTGAACGCCGTGCCCTGCGCACGAACGTTTGGAATGAAAGTCAGGAGCAACGCCAAAACCGCCGCGAGTTGCAAAATCCGTTTCATAAAAATTTGGCATTCACCTTGTGTCTCGGACTGCTTTTCCCAGAATTCCAGATGCCTGTCAAAATTAAACCATCCGCGATGTTTTTAGCTTCTTCCAAATTTCCTTTTCTTCAATCGTTTTCCCGTTATCCTGCTGCGCTCGGATTTTTTAGCGCCGGTCTGTGACCGGCGAAAGAGCGAGCGGTCGCAGACCGCCGCTACAATTAACAAATGGATTCAGCACACATCAGAAATTTCAGCATCATTGCCCACATTGATCATGGCAAGACGACGCTTTCCGACCGCCTCCTGCATCGCACCGGCACCATCGCCACGCGCGATATGTCGGAGCAGTTGCTCGACGCGATGGATCTGGAGCGCGAGCGCGGCATCACCATCAAGGCGCATCCGGTCACAATGCTTTACACGGCCAGGAACGGCGAGACTTACGAGCTGAACCTGATTGACACGCCCGGACACGTTGATTTTGCGTATGAAGTTTCCCGCAGCTTGAGCGCGTGCGAAGGCGCGTTGCTGGTGATTGACGCGGCGCAAGGAGTCGAAGCGCAAACGGTTGCAAATTATCATCTCGCGGCGAAGTTGAATCTGGAAATCATTCCCGTCATCAACAAGATTGACCTCGGCCACGCGGACGTGCCGCAGGCGAAACGGCAGTTGGAAGACGTGCTGGCGATTCCGGCGGAACTGGCGATTCCGTGCAGCGCGAAGGAAGGCATCGGCATCGAGGACATTCTTGAGGCGATCGTCGCGCGCATTCCGCCGCCGAAGCCGACGGGCGAGCCGAGTTTGCAGGCGTTGGGTTTTGATTCTTATTTCGACACTTACAAAGGCGTCGTCACGCACGTGCGAGTTTTCAATGGCGAATTGAAGGCCGGTCAAATGGTCAAGCTGTTGCACTCCGGCAAAACCGTCGAGGTGAAGGAAGTCGGCAGCTTCAATCCGAAACCTTACACGCGCGAGAAATTGGAAGTCGGCGAGACGGGTTATTTCACGGCGAACATCAAAAGCGCGGCGGAAGTGAAGATGGGCGACACGATCACCGACGCGCGAAATCCGTCACCAGTGCTGCCGGGCTTCAAGGAAATTCATCCAATGGTGTTCAGCGGAATTTATCCGATCAACACGGCGGATTACGAGGCGCTGAAATCTTCGATGGGCAAATTGAAGTTGAACGATTCGGCGTTCGTTTATTCTTCTGAAACTTCCGTCGCGCTCGGCTTCGGTTTTCGTTGCGGCTTTTTAGGATTGTTGCATTTGGAAATCGTGCAGGAGCGTCTGCGCCGCGAATACGACATGGACATCATCGCGACGTATCCGAGCGTGGTTTATCATGTGACGCTCTCGGACGGCACGCGCAAACAAGTGGACAATCCGGCGTTCATGCCGGACGTGACGTTCATCCAGAAAATCGAGGAGCCGATGGTGAAGGCGTTCGTGATTTGTCCGAACGAAAACATCGGCGACATGATGGCCTTGATCTCCGAGAAGCGCGGCGCGGTTGACCACACGGAAACGCTCGACGCGAAGCGCGTGATGCTGACCAGCCTGATTCCGCTGAACGAAATCCTGATTGATTTTCACGACCGCATCAAAAGCATCACGCGCGGCTTCGGCTCGATGGATTACGAACCGGCGGATTACATGGCGAGCGACATGGTGAAGCTCGACATGCTCGTCAACACCGAGCCGATGGACGCCTTTTCGTGCATCGTCCATCGCACAAAGGCAGAGGGCAGGGGACGCACGCTGGCGGAAAAATTGAAAGAGGTAATTCCTCGCCAACAATTTCAGGTGAAAATTCAGGCGGCCATCGGCGGAAAAATTGTTGCGTCAGAAACCATCAGCGCGTTCCGCAAGGACGTGACGGCGAAATGTTACGGCGGCGACGTGTCGCGCAAACGCAAGTTGCTTGAGAAGCAGAAGGAAGGCAAAAAGCGCATGAAATCCATCGGCAATGTGAATATTCCGCAGGAGGCGTTTATTGAAGTGTTGAAGGCGTAAGCAAAAGTTATGAATGCAAAATGGAAGAAAGCTTTAATCGTAAGCCTCGTTGGAATTGTTGTTTTGGCGAGTGGCATTCTTGTGTTGGACTGTATACAATATCACGCAACATCAGTATTCATAAAATATTTAGAGAACCAGCCACCTCAAATAAAAATATCGCAACAAACCATTGATTCAGCCAACGAAACTGAAGAACGAATCCAAAACAGAATAGAAATGGACGCGCCAATGATTTTGTTAGCTCTATTTGGACTATGGTGTGTACCGCGTGCGCTGAAAGAAAAATAATTTGTGAAAATTTGTAGAATTCGTGCCAAAGCAAAACATTTATGATTCGCTGGCTCTTTTCTAAAACCGTTCGCGAAGCGTGTGCGATGCGCAAGCACGTGTTGCGCTTGTTGAACGCACAGCGCGACATTCTTTCGCCACAAGCCATCGCGGCGGTGCAAATAAAAATTGACGAATTGAATGCGACTATCGCCGAAGGCGCGAACAACGGGAAAATTCGTATTAAAGCGGAAGAACTTCAGTTCGGCGCCGAGAAATGGCTTAAGCCGTATCCAAATGCCATCTGGCGGGAGAATGTTGAAGTGCTTTTGGTCGCACTTGCGGTCGCAATGGGCATTCGCACATTTTTCATACAGCCGTTCAAAATTCCGACCGGCTCGATGCAGCCGACCCTTTACGGCGTCACTTCAAAAAATCTGCTCGGCGACAAGAATTTTCAAATTCCCACCGGACTGGAACGAATCAAGGAATGGTTTGAAGGAATTTCCTATGTTCACGTCGTTGCGCCCGCTGACGGCAAAATTGACGCGCTGAGTCCGATGCGGCGATTTTTGATTTTCAACATCAAGCAGACCATTTCGATCGGGGGCGTCTCGCACACGATTTGGTTTCCGCCGGATTTTGGCGAAGCGCCGCCCGGAGAAGACCCGCTGGCTTATCGCGCCGGTTTAAGGCAGGAGCATTTTTATCATCAGGGCGACGACGTGATTAAATTGCAAGTGCGTGCCGGCGATCATTTGTTCGTGGACCGGTTGACTTACAATTTTCGCAAACCGCAACGCGGAGAAATCGTGGTTTTTGAAACCAAGGGAATTCCCGAAGACCGACGGGAAGTTTTTAACATTCCCGCTGATGAATTTTACATCAAACGCCT
>JBEKZT010000002.1:0-27239 GCA_049509595.1 Verrucomicrobiota bacterium | reverse complement strand
ACGGTATCGAAACGTGTTTTCGAGACAGCGCGGATTTTTGCGGCCAAATTTTCCACGTTGCCGGTGTCGATGACTTCGCCTGCGCCAAGTTTTTTCGCCGCTTCGAGTCGCGCGGCGCGGCGACCGGCGACCGTGACATTGCAACCAAGATTTTTTGCCAACGCAACGAACATCAAACCTATCGGCCCCGCGCCGATGACAAGCACATTTTGTCCTGCGTGCAATTTTGCGTCCTCAACACCTTGCACGACGCACGCCAGCGGTTCAACGAGCGCAGCGTCACGAAAATCCGTTTGCGGTTTGAGGCGCAATAGATTTTTTTGGACCAGCCGCGCCGGGACGACAATGTCCTCCGCGTAAGCGCCGTTGAGAAAAAGCAAATTTTCGCAGAGATTTTTCTGATCGTTTTTGCAGAAGAAACATTCGCCGCACGGCGCGGAATTGGCCACGACCACGCGGTCGCCGGTTTGCCAGCCAGTGATGCCTGAGGCGATTTCACTGATGACGCCGGACAGTTCATGGCCAAAGACGGCAGGCGGCACAATCATTCTGGCATGATAGCCGCGCGTGAAGACTTTTAGATCGGTACCGCAGGTGAGTGCGGCTTCGATGCGGATGCGGACTTCGCCCGGCTTAAGAACGGGCGGCGTGATGTCTTCAATCTGGATTTTTTCCTGTCCGTGCAGGACGGCGGCTTTCACAGAGGCAGTCTATGACTGTTGACAGGCGAAACGGAAGCAAGTTCTAACCTGAGCAACTGACGAATCAGTTTGCGCCCCAGCCGCCGACCGTGCGAAGCACGGCTTTGGTTTGCGGCGTAAGCGGCGGCAGTTTGCCATTCGCAAAATTCTGGTCAAAACTCCAGTTGCGTTTGGGTACGGTATAATAACCGCCCCAATAATTGGTCGCGTATTGGCTGTAGAACATGACAACGATGGAACCATTATAGGTGAGGGTGCTTTTAGTGCCCCAACTGGCAATATTATTGTTCCAATCTTCCAACAAGCGAATGAAATTTTCAGTGCCGCCACTGTAGTTTCCACTGATTGTTGGAACGGTCTGGACAATTCCGCACAGCGCGGCGGCATTGACAGTGGTATCGCCGGGCGTGCGAGCGGGAGCAGTAGTCGGGCTGTAATTACTGCTATAGGCAAGGCTGTTGACGTCACTCCAATTGGTGGAAAGAATGGTAAACGCATCGCCCATGAGCGCGGCTGGATAAGTTTGACTCGTATCGTTTGTGCCAAGGACCGCGCCACCTGAATTGGTCTGCACATTGTAATTGCCTAAAGTATAGAGTGGCATGGGCGTTGCGACGGTGAGGCCATCAGGATAACCAACGGTTCCAGAGTAGTAATAAGGCAGTTGTTGTCCGTTGGCCAGACGCACGGCGGCCAGAGTGCTGGAGTTCATTGGGACACTATTATAAACGTAAATGGAATCAATTGCATGACCTTTGGAAGTTGAACCGGTTGTGTTGTCAAGTTCCCAAGTACTGCCTCCGCCGGGTGCCGTGTTGGTAAGCCATGTGTCCAGTTTACCTATATCAATTTGCAATGCCTGCACTGTGTCTGACTCGCGGAAGTCAAAGAAGGTAACATTGGTCACAAAGGAATAAAATAGATTGGTCTTATAAACATTTGTTCCGCTAATTACATTGGTTATAATTTGCACCACATCATTCGTGATCCGATTGAGATAACCGGATATATTTGGATTCTGGTAATAAACCGTAACGTCGCTGCTGTAAGCATTACTACCATTGATGCCGTAGGTTGAATTGGAAATGATCAAATCCGACTGATTGAACATATAATTTTGGTTCGAGGCAGCCAAATAGGCGGGATTCGGCGCGCCCAGTCCGGGCGGAGGCAGGTTAAGGATATTTTGAACGGCAGCGGCGCTGTTATTGGTGCCGCCGATGGGCATGGTCAGCGCATTTTGGGCGGGTTTTACGGGACCATCAAAAATGGGTGTGCCAGTAGTGCCTGTATAATTGTCGGAAAAAGGATCGACATCGTCATTGGTGTAAATATTTCCGACGGCTGCCACCGACGATAGAAAAGTAAGGTCAGACGAATCGTCCCAAATGTTGGCATTACAAAATACCGGCCCTTTGACTACCATCGGCTGCCCGGGGTCAATCTCCATGTCAAGGTTGTAGAAGATGGCAAATTGAAAGATCGGCACGTTGTCAAATTGAACCAGATTAGTAACCGTCGCGGACACACTGTAAGTCTGGCTAATATTCGAGGCGGTGGAGATTATCGTGCAATCATCTTCGTAGCCTTGCAAATTTTTATACGATGAGGTCAAAGGAACCAAATAGGTCGTGTTTGTGCTGATGCTCACATAAGTTGTATTCGGCCCAAGCGAACTGCTGAAAGTATATTGACAATTGGCAGGCCAGTTGGTCTCCACCGGAATGAGCGATGTATAACTGTTGGAAGAATTAAGCGTCTGGCTGAGATAATCGCGCTGCATAGTGGCGAGGACCAGCTCGGTAGCGGCATCAGCGGCATCTTCACTCGCGAGAAACTGATTATTACGCGCAACCTGCTTGGAACTGGAAGAAGTCCAACTCATCAAGCTGCCAAGCACCAGCAAAGTGACGGCCAAAAAAATCATTATGATGATCAGCGCATAGCCTTTATCGGCGCATGAAATTTGTTTTAGTGGAATTTGCATAAATCAGTAAATCGTTGCACTCAAGTCCGGCGAGCGCGGAGTGACGCGGGTTTCTAACAGGTAAAAATTCGTCGAATATTTTTGAAAAGAGTATTCCTGCTCCCAAAATTGCAACGCCACGTGGATGGTGCAATTATTCTGGTTGTTGGTCAGAATATTTCCCGCAAAATCCTCGGCTTGGAAACAATTCGTATTATTTACGACCCAGCGGGCCAATAAGACTCCCGGATTGGCGGCGGTGGCCGTTTGGGTGTCGTTGGTAGTGCTGATGTAATACAGGTTGGTAGTGGGTGCATCCATGTAAAAGATTGTGTATGACGTGAAATTGGTTCCAATTGGAAAAACTTGCAGTGCATTGCCGACCTGATTCATGCCGTTGGTAATGGCCAAAAAGCCGGCGGGATTCGTTGAACTCATTGTTCCAACCTGAACGGATGCGGCGCCGCGAATCTGGTCGCGAATATTCGCCAGCACTTTAACGCTGTCTGCGCTGGACATCAGCTTGGTCGCCGAAAGCTGGTAGTTGCGGATCCCAAAAATCTGCATCGCAACCATTCCACCCACCACGAAGCTCACAAAGATAAAAGAAGCCACCATTATTTCCACCAGCGTGAAAGCGGAGACAAGCGCGCGCGATCGAATTTGAATTGCCGTAGAAAATTTCATTGGATTTCTGCGCGCTGGGCAATGACGGTGTTGGTGAACCATTTGCCAGTCAGTGGAAATTGCCACTCGCATTGCACGAGAATTTGCCGCACCGGCGGGTTGGCTGTAACAGTTGTGATACTAATATAGTTTGTGACTGGCAGCGTCTGGCCGGAAGTCGGGACTTCAATGTAATTCGTGCGTGTGTAGTTTGTCGGGGCAGCAAGATCATCAATATTTGTCGCTGTTGACGTTGACCATACTGCAGCTCGTGCCTGTTCAACGCCCTCCGAGGCGATTGACTGTGCCGCCAGCGACATCTGACTCCATTCCGCAAACCGGTTGGATTGCGCATAGCCATAAACAATCCCCGCCGTGACCAGGGCAAAAATGACAAGGGATATCAGCACTTCCATCAAGGTGAAAGCTGCGCACGCACCTCGGCTTACGGTTTGTTCAAGGTTAAATGTCATCGGCAATTCAACTCCACACTTTTCACCTAATCAAGCTAGCATAGACCATGCCATTTGCAAGCGCCATCGCACGCGCTGAATGTCTGATGCTACAGCCGGCAAAATATTCCAAAAATAACGAAAACCGGCACTCTTGCATGAAATTGGGACAAATATGGATTTAAAACACAACCGTGCTGCTCGGCGAAGCCTTGACAAAACTGGTTACCCGTAAATAAATTGGCTCTAGCTTTTCGCCCGGAACAAAATTATTTTTATCCGACACCAAATTTGCGAGCGCCGCTGCGCGCGGGAAAAGATCTTTTCCATTTGGAAACCAGCGAGTCACTTCTGGACCGACTAAAATTTCCCTTGAATCGGCGCGCGACTGCAATTCCGCAAACGTCAAAATTTTCAGCGGACGGATTTCCTTTCGCTCCGCTTCAGAAATTTCATGCGCGGCGGCATAAAATTCATTTCGCTGCGCGTCAATCACCACGTTCACGCAGCCAAAAATATGTTCTGATTGTGCCTGTGCCGCCAGACAATCTGCGCTGCTGATGCCGGCCAGTTTTGTTCCGAGCGCCAATTGCCACCCCTGCGCAATGGCAATCGCCGAACGAATCCCCGTGTAAGAACCCGGACCCAGTCCGATTGCGATCGCGTCAATCTCTTCGCGTTCGATTTTTGCCTGCGCCAAAACCCTTTCAATCATGCCGAACACATTTGTTCCGCGCCCGCCGGTTTCCACGACTTCAGTGGCGGCTTGCGCTTTGCCCGCCTGAATGCGTGCAACCGCCACGCTTCGCTGCGGAGAAGAAAACTCAAGCGCCAAAATCGTCATAAATAATTTTCCGTTCTGTTTTGCCGACAATTTCAATTTTCACCTTTTTGATTTTGCCATCTTCCATTGTCCCTCTTCCATCTTCCAGCCGTTCTGCCCACTCAATCACCGCCACGCCGTCCGGCTGTAGAAATTCTTCCAGCCCTGCGGACAAAATCTCTCCGCGCGTTTCCAACCGATATAAATCCAGATGAAAAAGTTTCAGGCACCCGCCGCCGTATTCGTTCACCAGCGTGAACGTCGGCGAATGCACGCGCTCTGTGATTCCAAGTCCGCGCGCGATGCCTTTCACCAACTGTGTCTTGCCCGCGCCGAGTTCGCCGGACAGCGCGATGACAAGTCCTCGTTCCGCCGCGCGTCCCCACGCTTCGCCGAGCGATTCGGTCTCCGTCGGACTATGTGAAATGAACGTAGCCATTGGTCGTAAGTTTGTGCGAGCCGCTTTTGTCGCGAATCAAAATGCCTTCGCCAGCGACAATTTTTCCGATACAGCTTAATTTCAATTTTGGGAATTGCTTTTTCCATGCATCGAGCAATTTGACCGCGTCCTTGCTGGCGACCGTGAACAACAATTCAAAATCCTCGCCGTCCGTCAGTGCCGCGGCGAACGCCGGTTTCATCGAAGAACTTTTTCGCGCCGCGAGCTTTGCTTCACGCGAAACCGGAATCGCCGCTTTTAACAACTCTGCACCCAAGCCGCTGGTTTTTAAAATATGTCGCAAATCTCCGGCCAAACCGTCGCTCAAGTCAATCATTGCATGGACGGAAAAATGTTCCGCCAGCCAGCGCGCCTCGGCCAATCGCGGCTCAAATTCCAAATGCTTTTCCGCCAGCGAACCGCCGAGTTCGCCGGTCACAAAAATCGCATCGCCGGTTTTTGCGCCGGAACGGAGAATTTGTTTTCCGCGCGGAACGGTTCCAAGCAGCGAAACCGAAATTAAGATGCGTTCGGGATTCGCCGTCGTCTCGCCGCCGACAATTGCAACTCCGAATTTTTCCGCGAGCGCGTTCAGGCCGTTGTAAATTTTTCCCACAAACTCCGGCTCAAAGTTTTTCGGCAAAGCAATCGTCACCAGCGCGGCGGTCGGTGTTCCAGCCATTGCCGCGATGTCGCTCAAACAACGTGCGAGCGCTTTGCGCCCGATTTTTTCCGGCGGCGTTTCCTTCGTGAAATGGATTCCTTCGACGATCGCGTCGGTTTTTAGCAAGAATAATTTTTCCGGCAATTCAAAATCCAGCACGGCACAATCATCGCCCGCACCGGCCACGACACTTTCATTTGTTGGTAGCGATTTCGTCAGGCGCGCGATGAGTTCAAATTCGTTCATTTCACTTTGGGACGTAAAATAAAACCACAAGATTCGCCGCGTTGAACAAACTGTGTGCGACGATGGGCGCGAGCAAGTTATCAGTTTTCTCGTAAAGCCATGTCAATGCCAGCGCGAGCACGAACAGCGGCACAAAAATCGCAAGGTCGAAATGTATTAAGGCAAACAGCGCGTTCACGCCCAGCCATGCGAGCCGCGGCCAGCCGAGTTGTTTGACGAAGGGAAACAGCATTCCACGAAAAATAAATTCCTCGGCCACCGGCGCGAGCACGACCGCGAACATGCCGAGGTAAATTTTCAACCAAAGTGATTTTGCCTCCGCCATCAGTGCCACGGCCGTTTGATCTGCGGGCGGCCAGCCGAGTTTGGTCAGCACGGAAACCGAAATGTTTTGAAACAACCACGCAACCGGTAGAATAACGATGGTAAATATAATAGCGCTAAGCAGCACACGATTTAATTTTGGCCCACGCAAACCAAACGCTTCGCGCCAGCCGATTTGGTGTTGCCGCAGAAAAATGGGAATTAAAATCCACGTCGCGCCTTGAAAGCAGATCGTGCCGAGCAGAATGTTTCCAGAATCTTCCGGTTGTTTGAAACCGTTGACGCCAAATTTTTGCAGCAATCCAGCCGCCGTCATGCCAAGGCAAAGGCACACAAATTGCGCCGCGCAAAACTGAATCACGGCTTCGCCCCGCCACAATTTTTCTGACAGCATGACCCCAGTTTATCGCGGCAGTGCGGCAGAGACGATGCAAAATTCGTGCGTTAATCTAATGTGCGCCGTATCATTGAACTATGGCTGCCACTCACACAAATCGTCTCGCCCGCGAAAAATCGCCCTACCTTTTGCAGCACGCGCACAATCCCGTGGACTGGTTTGCGTGGAACGCCGAAGCTTTTGAAAAAGCGCGGCGCGAAAACAAGCCGGTTTTTTTGAGTGTCGGTTACTCGACCTGCCATTGGTGTCACGTCATGGAACGCGAATCGTTCGAGGACGAAAAAATCGGAAAATTTCTCAACGAACATTTCGTCAGCATCAAGGTGGACCGTGAGGAACGCCCGGACATTGACAAAATTTATATGACGTTCGTCCAATCTACGACCGGTAGCGGCGGCTGGCCGATGAATGTTTTTCTCACGCCGGATCTGAAACCGTTTTTCGGCGGCACCTATTTTCCGCCGGACACGCGCTACGGGCGTCCTAGCTTTTTGCAATTACTTCAGCAAATTTCTTTGCTCTGGTCGGAACGACGCGATGAGATAGCCACGTCTGCCGATGAAATCCATGCGCGACTTGAAGCGACGACCACAAATGAAGCAACGTTCGATTTGCTGCTGACGGCGGAAACGTTGCGTGACGCCGGCAAAATTTTCAAATCGAGTTACGATCCTCACCACGGTGGTTTTGGCGGCGCGCCAAAATTTCCGCAGCCGAGCATTCCGTCGCTGGTGTTGCGTTACTCCAAACGATTTCACGATGATGAAGCCGCGCGCATGGTTTTGCACACCTGCGAACGCATGGCCGCCGGCGGCATTCACGATCAACTCGGCGGCGGCTTTGCGCGCTATTCTGTGGACGCCGATTGGCTCGTGCCGCATTTCGAGAAAATGCTCTATGACAACGCGCAACTCGTGCAGCTTTATCTTGACGCCTTTCTCGTCAGCGGCAATGAGCACCATGCCGACACCGCGCGCGATATTCTCGATTACATTTTGCGCGACATGACGCATACCGGCGGCGGATTTTTTTCCGCCGAAGACGCCGACAGCGAGGGACACGAGGGGAAATTTTATTGCTGGACGAAAGACGAACTTTCCAAGCTGCTCGCGGTTGTTGAATTCAACGTCGCCGCAAGATATTTTGGCATCACCGCGGAGGGAAATTTTGTTGACCACAGCCATCCGCAACCGTTGGCCGGGCAAAATATTTTAAGCATTGTTGATCCGAAAATCGCCGTTGAAGACCTGTCGTTGCTCAATTCGGCAAAATTGAAAATGTCTGAAGTGCGTGCGAAACGAGTTCGACCGCATCTTGACGACAAAATCCTGGCGTCATGGAACGGCCTGATGCTTGGAGCCTTTGCGCGGGCGGCGGTTGTTTTGGGCAACGAAAAATATCGCGCGGCGGCGGAGAAAAATTTGCAATTCATTTGTGAAAAACTTTGGGACGAAAAAGCCAAAACGCTTTTTCACCGCTGGCGCGACGGCGAGCGCGATAACGTGCAATTGCTCGAAGCCTACGCATTTTTACTTTCCGGTGTAATCGAGCTTTACGAAGCAACGCTTGAGTCGAAACATTTGGACTTCGCGATAGAACTGGCGGAAACGATGCTCGCGAAATTTTACGATTCTAAAAATGGCGGCTTCTGGCAAAGCGCCATCGATTCAAACGATTTGATTTTGCGCGTGAAGGACGATTATGACGGCGCGGAACCGAGCGGCAATTCTGTTGCAGTTCTGTCACTGTTAAAACTTGGCGCAATCACAGGACAGAAAAAATTTACAGAAGTGGCGGAAAAAACTTTGCACCTGTTTGCGCAACGTCTGCAAAATTTTCCGCAAGCCGTGCCGCTCATGTTGCACGCGCTGGATTTTTCGTTGGAAGAACCGAGGCGCGTTGTGATTGTCGGCGACAAAAATTTCACCAATTTTCACGAATTATTGCTCGCGGCGCACGCTGTTTATCAACCAAACAAAATTGTTTTAGGCAACGTGGGTGCAGTCGAGGCGTTTGCTAAAACGATGCTAGCGAAAAATGAAGCGACGGTTTATCTTTGCACCGGAAATTCCTGCCAGCCTCCGACGAGCGATGCGGCGAAGTTGAAAGAATCGTTGAAATAACCGCTGGGCAAAATCAGTCGTCGGATTGCGGCCGTTCTTGTCTTTCCGGTCTTCCGCCGTGCGACTGCAACTGGCGCAGGGCGCGGAGCAGCGATTCGATTTCGCGTTCGTCGGTGAGTTTCTGGCGCTCGGCAAGTTCAACCAACTCCAAAATCTCCTCCATTTGTTCCAGTGACTGCCGCAATGACTCGACCACTTTCGTTATTTCGCTGATGGCCTGGCTGATGGCAGAACCGTCCGGCTTGACGGCGCGAGAAGCGGGAACAGGAGCTTGAAGTTTTTGCTTCGACGGCACGGGACGCACCGGCATCTCGCGCAGACGGATTGGCGGTTCGATTTGTTGCAGCGGCGGTTCTGTTTGCGGAAGTTGTTCGGTTGCAGGAATTGCCGGCGCGGGACGACGGCGCCCGCGTCCACCGCGACGGCCACGGCGGCGTAAACCCAAATTTTTTGCGGGCACGGGGCTGCTTGATTCCGGCTGTTGTTCCTCTGGCATTTTGAAATTAGCATGACGCTCTGACCGCCAAACGCAACGGTTTTTTGCGTGAATTTATTTTTTAACGAACAAAGCCAGCGACGCGGTGTAGCCGTGCAGGAAATTGTTCTCGCCAACGGGGCCGATTTCACCGTTGCCATAAAATCCGGCGAGACCAAGCGGGCCGATTTTTTTTTGCACCAGTTCGGCGTCGTGACTTGGCTGGCTGAAAAGATTTTTCCCGCGTCCGTTGCAGCAGCAGAGGCAGCCGCCATAAATCGTCGCGGCGCCGAGTTGTTTTTTCGCGCTCATGAGCAGTTCGCTCATATCCTCGGTCGCGGCGCCGGCATCGCGGCGTTGGAATTGCATGGTTTGTCCCGCGCGCGGCAGCGCACCGACGGCCAGCACGCCGGAATTCGGGTCGCCGCCAATGAGGTTGCGCACAAGAAAATCGCCGCGATGAAAATCTTCAAGGTATTCATTAACGACGAGGCCGATGAAAAGATTGCCCTGCGCCTTGCGCTGTTCGTCGGGCGGAAGTTTTTGAAACGTCTCGGCAAGCACGGCATAGGCGGGCCGGTTGCCAATATGGTGAATTAAATTCTGTTCCACGCCGGTGAGCGTCCAGGTCTCGCCGATAGGCGTGCAGCCTTGCGAAATGACACCTGTCAGCGCAACGTCCCCGCCGACGGAAATCGCCACACCGCCATCCTCAAACACGTCGCCGTTCAGATAAACCTGCGTGAGCGGTTCGGGAAATCCGCCGCTGGCCAGTCCGCCAAAGACAGGCAGCGGCGCATAAGCCTCGTTCCACGAGCGAATCCAGCTTTCCGTGTCGAGATGAAACGGATCAATGAATGCAAGCCAGCCATTGGTGTTTTTCGGTTCAACGCCGGTTTCCAAATGCCAGTAGGCTGCGCCGTTCGCTTCTTCGACCTGCTCCTGAGTGAAGCGGAAGCTTTTCAACTCCGCGCCGGGCAGCGAGTAAAGCGCGAGGACGAATCCTGGCGCATTTTCGATTTCCTGTGAACCGGCAATCAACCCAGGACTTGAACAGCCGGCGAGCAGCGGCAGACGGGCATGAACGCGGAGAATTTCCAGTGTTTGCTGCGCGCACGGGAAAAATTTCGGCGACATGAAAACGAGGCCGAGCGAAACGGGCTGCGCGCCGAACTGCGCGCGCAAGGCCTCCGCCCACTCGCGCAGGCCGGTTTCGTCAAAACCGCCCGGCCAGTGCGCCGCGATGGAAAATTCGTTTTTCACTGCTTCAACCATGCCACAACTTTCTCGCCCGACCAAATTTCTTTCACCGGCTGGCGTTCCCGCGCGCCGGCGAATTTTTTTCCGCTGACCAAAATTTCTGCCGCGAGCGGGCGTGCATTGTAGTTTGAACCCATCACCGAACCATAAGCGCCCGCGCTCAACAGCGCGAGATAATCGCCCTCGCCAACTTTTGGCAACGGACGATCCTTGCAAAAATAATCGCCCGATTCACAGACGCCGCCGACAACATCGGATGAAATGGTTGCGCCAGATTTTTTTGCCAGCGGAACAATTTCGTGATACGCGTCGTAAAATGCCGGGCGGATCAAATCGTTCATCGCTGCATCCACGATGACAAAATTCTTTTTACCCGTGCGTTTCAAGTATTCGACGCGCGTTACCAAAATCCCTGCGTTGCCGGAAATAAATCTCCCCGGCTCGAGCAGAATTTTCAGCCGAAGCGGTTGCAACAGCGGCAGCAAACGCGCCGCGTATTTTTCCGGCGTCAGAATGTTTTTCGCCGCGGAAGATTTCCACCAGCTTGAATCGCCGCTGGCGAGCGCAGGCTGATAAACGATTCCGAGTCCGCCACCGATACTGAAAAATTCCAGCGCGTGCTTGGCCTGTAATTTTTCGACGAGCGGCAACACCTTGCGGATCGCCTTCTCAAAAGGAGACACGGTGGTGAGTTGCGAGCCGATATGCATTTGCACGCCGCGCAGCCGAATATTCTTCAATTTTCCGGCGCGGGCATAGACGCCCTCGACGTGCTCGAATTGGATTCCGAATTTATCCTCGTAAGTGCCGGTGGTGATTTTTGAATGCGTATGTGCATCAATGTTCGGGTTTATCCGCACGGCGATGGGTGCAATTTTTTTAAATCGCGTGGCAATCCGGTTGATGCGTTCCAATTCCGGCAGGCTTTCGACGTTGAATGAATAAACATTTTGCCGCAGTGCAAACTCGATTTCCTCTTTTGTTTTCCCGACACCGGCGAAAACACATTTGCGCGGGTTGCCGCCCGCCGCGATGACGCGCTGCAATTCGCCCCCACTGACAATGTCAAATCCGCTGCCAAGATTTGCGAGGGTGCGCATGACCGAAAGATTTGAATTCGCTTTCATCGCGAAACAAATCATGTGGTCCAGCGGCGCGAGCGCAGAATCGAGTTTCTGAAAATGCTCCGTCAGCGTTTTTTGCGAATAAATGTAAAGCGGCGTGCCGAATTTTTTTGCGAGCGTTTCGACGGCGACACCTTCGCAAAATAATTTTTTACCGACGTAACGGAAATCGTGCATGACGCTGGCAGTTTAGAGTGCGGCGCTCAAAGTTCAAGGTTTGCAATAAAAAACCCGCCGGAAAATTCCGGCGGGCGGCGGAAAAAATAACCCTATTGTCCGGCCAGAATTTCCTCGCGCTTTTTTTGATACTCGTCCGGCGTAACCTGGTTGGCCATGTATTGGTCAAGCAATGCCTGAAGCTGAGCCTCTTTATCGGCGGAAATTGGCAACGGCGGCGCTTCAATCGGCTTCAAGCCCAAATCCTTTCCGGGATAAGAGACATTGGCCGGTTCCGTCGGAGGAGCTGGCGGTGGTGGTGCTGGTTGTGTGACAGCCGCTGTGGCGGTTTCGTTGGTGACAGGTTTTTGCGCCGCCATTTCCTGCTGATTTAACTGCGCTATTCTTTGTTCCAACAACGCTTGTGCCTGGGCGTGGGCTTCTGGACTGGCTTGCGGTATTTGTGGTGCATTTGGCACAAAGACCATGCCGGATTTTCCCTCTGCGTTTAACTCCTCCATTTTTTTCTGCAAAGCTTCTTCAGCGTTGAAACCATTGGTCTGGGGCAATTCCGGCACGTAAATCACTGGCGGATTTTGCGTTTGCTGCGGCTGGTTAAGTTCTGAAATTTTCTGTTCGACGGCGGCTTGCGCCTTGGCAATGGCATCGGCGTCCACAGTGTTCGTCGCCCCCTGTGCTTCGGCTTGGGCTTCGGGAGCTGCGGGCGACATGCTGTTGGTTGCCTGTGGGGCGACGGCAGGAACATCCTTTGATACGTAAGATGGTTGCGAATTCGTCGTTGGAACAAATATCATTAGGCCGCCTTTTCCCTGCGTACTCAATGCATTCATTTTGGCCTCCAGCGCCGCGCGCGCGGCGGCCTGCGCCGGAGTGTCATCGGCACGTGCAACGAAGCTCGCCAGCAATCCAGCCATACAAATCACGGAAAACAACTTGGGAATTCGCATAATGTTTCCAATTCTCTACGCCAAATTTTCGCCGGATGCAACTGCTTTTCCAGCCGCAACAAACAAATTCCGCCATGCGCGGGGAAACGGATAACTCGCCACCGAACGCAACAAAATCACATGCACCTCGCCGCGCATAACTTTCACGCGCTGCTGTAATTCCATCACATTCGCCGTGCGGAGTTTTTCAATCGTCTTCATGCCGATCAAAATCGGCCACGCGCAGGCTAGGCGGACGCGAAATTGCGAGAATGGAATTGTGTTCGTGTAATTCCAGCCTGCCGCCAGATGCGATTCAGCCAAATCAAGATAACTGTTGTAAAGTGGACGGAATCTGGCTTCGTTCGCGGGCAACAACAAATCTTCCGGCGACAATCCCGCTTCCACCAGCTTTTCTTTGGGCAGATAACAGCGGCCATTGCGCAAATCTTTCGGCAGGTCGCGCAGGATGTTCACGAGTTGCAGTCCCTTGCCGAAACGGATTCCGTCTGCGATGAATTGTGTGTCGTCAATTTTCGCGTTTGGAAATAAATGCGCGCGGCAAATCTTTGTCCAGAATCCGCCTACGCAGCCGGCGACGCGATAAGTGTAATCGTCCAGTTCCGCCTCGGTTTGCAGCGTGATGATTTTTCCGGCGGAAGAATTTTCAAACCGTTTCAAATCCAATTCCTGTCCGCTTGTAATTGTCGTCAAAACGTCACGAATTAATTTTTGATCGGCGACAGGAAAATTTTGCAACGCGGACAAACTATCCTCTACATTTTCCAGTAACATTTTTTCGGCGGACAAATTTTGTTTTTCCGCCAGTTCGCCGAAATTCAGCGGCGCGGAATTTTGTCCCAGAATCCGTTCGCGGAGTTTTTGCAACGCCTCGAACCGTTGCGCCACCGGCAAAATTTCCGTGTCGGCGATGGTGTCCGTCGTGCGCGCGAGCAGGTAGGCGAGGCCGATTTGCGGGCGCACGCGCGCGGGCAGCACGCGCAACGTCAGATAAAACGAGCGCGACGTCGCCTTGAGCAGATCATTTAACGCCGTTGGCATTTTTAGACAGACCCATTTTCAGAATTCAATTGCGCCGTCAGTTCGAGTTTCAATTTGCTTTGGGCGCGCGACCTAAAAGAGCTTCAAATCTTTTGGTCAATAATTCTTTTAGCTCGGTCACGTTCCGGTATTCAGGAGCGTTGTGAATCGATAAATCGAAATGAAGTTTCGTTCCTTCTTTGCGATATAAAATCGGTCGTTTTCCCAAGGAATGTGCGAATCCAATTTCGTAATAAACATTCGGTCTTTCGCCGGTTAGATCGGCAATCAAAAATTCAGAATCACGAATTTGTTCAAGAATAATGTCCGTGATTCTATCTGAATGTTCTACATCATCAGCACGGACAGCTCTGATTCCAAAATTTTGGCAGACCTCTTTAATTGCATTCGATACGTCATCCAATTCAGCGTGGGTTTTGTCCATCCACATTAGGATAAACGCCGTTCCAGGCTTGTAGCGGCTCGTAGGTATTGCTGCGCCCGCATCTGCAGGATTGGCTGGTGTGGAGGCTGTGCGAATCAGTTTGAAGACATGGTCAAAGTATGGCTTGGTCCACCGAAATGTTGCTGGGGTAAGAATGCCTTGCCGATTGAGCGTCTTGAGTATTTCTTTGAGCGCATCTTCAGTTTCGAGACTATTTGGCAAAACGTCACGCCGAACATCATTGAGCCATCTTCTCAATTCAATTTCCTTTTCATCTTTTGTTAGAGGCGAACTGGCAGGTTTTTCGAAACTTGAAACAATTTCTTGTCCACGTTTGAAAAGTTTTGCGTAAAGAGGATGAATTATTTCGTCGTTATCCATATCAATATTCGTAAATATGGTTGCGAATTATTTTCACGAAAGCTGTTCCCGCCAGCGCGCCAGTTGCTTTGCGACTTCTTTCGTTCCCGGTGCGCCGGTCAGGCTTCGTTTCGCCATCGCATCCATTTTCATGATGATTTCATTGTCACTTTTTCTTTTGCCGAATCAAGCTTTCCGGCAGGGCGGTCAGTTCCGCGCCGGAATCCGCGCGCCACGTCACGCGGCCATCCGGCAGCACGCGGATAATTTTTCCGCTCATCGAGCCGCGCAAGGTCTGCACCTCGTCGCCAGGCTGGAAATCGAACGCCTCGGAAAGTTCGTTGACGGCGCGCGACATGGAATCATGATCAAGCACGCCGGCGATGTAGTGCGCCACGGTTGACATGACTTCGCGGCGGCGTCCCGTGGGCAGCTCGGCAAAGACAAAATCAACGATGGCACGCCCGACGTCGGCGAAAGTGTTGCCGTTGAAAAAGAGAAACGGAGCGCGGCGATGACATTGCCGCAAAAATTCTATGGCTTCGTCGAGGGTGGATTCTTGGCCTTGCCGCTGGCGCCACTCTGTTTCAAGCGCTGCATAGCTCTCTGAATTCTGGCCGTGCTGCGCGCCTCCTCTTGCGCACGCTCCTCGGTTGAGGCCGACGACAAGCTCCCAACTCCGGTTTTTGAGAAAAGCGGCTCGGGCTTGTAGCGGTGATTGTTCGCCAGCACCTCCTCCAGAATGTCCTGGTCGGTCAGGTGTTCCAGCAGATCCAATCGCAGTTTCATCGCTCATAATAAAACCCCAATTCCGCCGTTACGCAAGTGGTGAAATTGATCGCAGCAAAATTTTATGAAAGCTGCTCCCGCCAGCGCGCCAGTTGCTTCGCGACTTCCTTGGTTCCCGGTGCGCCGGTCAAGTTTCGTTTCGCCATCGCCGTTTTCAGATTGAACACGCCCAACGCGTCGCGGCCAAAGGTCTTGTCCACGCTCTGAAGTTCCGCGAGCGTCAGTTGGTTCAGTGGCTTGCCGGTTTTTTCCGCCAGCGCCACGACTGCGCCGACGACGTGATGCGCCTGGCGAAATGGCATTTCTTTTTTCACCAAATAATCCGCGAGGTCGGTCGCCAGCAACGCGGGGTCGCTCGCGGCGGCGGTGCAGACGGCGCGATTGATTTTTACATTGCGCAGCATCGCGGAAAAAATCCGCGTCGAGGCGCGCACGGTGTCGGCGGTGTCGAAGAGCCGTTCCTTGTCCTCCTGCAGATCGCGGTTGTAGGTCATGGGCAATCCTTTCAGCAGCGTGAGCAGCGCGATCAGGTTACCGAAAACGCGGCCGGTCTTGCCGCGCGTGAGTTCGGCGATGTCGGGATTTTTTTTCTGCGGCATGAGCGACGAGCCGGTGGTGTAGGCGTCGGCGATCTTGATGAAATTAAATTCCGCGCTCGCCCAGAGAATCACGTCCTCCGCGAGCCGCGAGAGGTGCACGGCGAGCAGCGCGCCGGCGGCGCAAAATTCGACGGCGAAATCGCGGTCGCTCACGGCGTCCATGGAATTTTGCGTGAGTTGAACTTTGCCGTCCGCGTCAACGAAATTGAGCAGCTTCGCGACGAGTTCGCGTTTCAACGGCAACGTCGAACCGGCGATCGCGCCGCTGCCGAGCGGGCAGACGTTCACGCGCGAGTGGCAGTCCCAGAGGCGTTCGCAATCGCGTTCGAGCATCTCGACGTAGGCGAGCAGATGGTGCGCGAGATAAACGGGCTGCGCGCGTTGCAGATGCGTGTAGCCGGGAATGAGCACGTCGGAATTTTTCTCGCCGAGCGAGACGAGGGCGCGCTGCAAGCTGGCGATTTCGCCGAGGAGCAAAGTGATTTCATCGCGCAGCCACAAACGAATGTCGAGCGCGACTTGGTCGTTGCGCGAACGGGCGGTGTGCAGTTTCGCGCCGGCGGGAACGCGCTTCGTGAGTTCGGCCTCGATGTTCATGTGGACGTCTTCGAGTTCTGGCTTCCACTTGAATTTCCCGGCTTTGATTTCTTTGCCGATTTGGTCGAGGCCGCAAACGATGGCGTGCAATTCATTTTTTTTCAGCACGCCGATCTGGTGGAGCATCTCGGCGTGCGCCATCGAGCCGAGTATGTCGTGCCGCCACAACCGCCAGTCGAAGGAAATGGATTCGGTGAATTGCGCGACGTCGGCGCTGACTTCGCGAGCGAAGCGTCCGCTGCGGGAAACGGGAGATTTATTTTTCATACGTTCAATGACCGGAAATTTGCTCCGAACCATCTTAAAAGTCACTGCCAAACAGCGACCAGCGGTGGTGTTAGCTGGTGCTAGCCTTGTTCTTGGACGAGCTATAGTAAATTTCGGAACGGCAAGAATTGACGGACTTGATGAACGTCGCAAAGAAAATTATGAAGTAGCTTACGTTCACGAAATTCAAAAACAGCTTGGGAAAGATAAATAATTTTACCGCGAATTATTTTTTTGCTTACTTCAATTTCTTCACAAGCACTTTGGAATTTCTTCCGCTTTGCTCGTATTTTTCACGGCGCGCGGGCGGCAAATCGTCGGGCGTGCCTTCGGCAAATCCGCCTTTGGATTGAAAATAGGTGAACGCCTGCGTCGAGAGCGTGAGTAGTTCGCTCAAGTTCAGTTCCTTCGCCTTGCTCTCGACGAACTGAATCAGCTTGCGCCCGATGCCTCGATTTTCGTGCAACGAATTCACATAGAGGCACGCGAGTTCGCCTTTCTTTTGTTCGGGATAAACATGCAGCGCGACGCACGCGACGGGATTTTTATCAATCTCAAAAATAAAATAATCGCCGAGATTTTTCTCGATGACATTCCGGCTGCGCTTCACCAGTTCGTCCGATTCGACCGCCGCCTTGGTTAGCAATTGGATCGCGCGGATGTCTTTTTTCTTCGCGGGCCGGATTTGCTGGTATTCGTTCGCGTAAATCAACGTGCCGATGCCGTCGTTGGAAAAAACTTCCGCGAGCAAGCCTTCGTCCACCTTGCCGTTGATGACGTGGACGCGCGGCACGCCGGATTTGCATGCGGCGGCGGCGTGCTGCGCTTTCGACAACAGTTCCGGCGCAAAACCGGCGCTGTTTGTTTGCAAAAGTTTTTCCAATTCCGCCACGAGCATTTGCCGGATGAGCTGGCTGTTGTAAATCAAACCGTCATTGGATGTGATGAAAATCAATTTAATCGCCTTTAACGCTTCTGCAACTGCGACTGCGACGCCGTCGGAATTGACGCGATACGTTTTACCGTCGCCGTCGAAACCGAGCGGTGGAATAACGGGCACGACGCCTTGCGCGAGGAGCGAGTTGAGCAACTCGGTGTCCACGCGCTCGACTTTGCCGGTGAAGAGATGATCCACGCCGCCGATGATGCCCATCGGATGCGCAATGATGACGTTCGTGCTGGCGGCGCGGAGGTCGTTGGCCGAAAGACCTTCGAGAATCTCGTGCGTGAGCCGGTTCGCGGCGTTGAGCGCGAGCTTGAGCGTGGTTTCATCAGTGATGCCCGCGCCATCGAGGTCGGACGGCGTTATATTTTTTTCTTCGGCGAGCAAACGGATTTGTGCCGACGCGCCATGAACGAGCACGACGCGGATGTTCAGCGAGCGCAACACCGCGACGTCGAGCAACAGCGTCGCGAAGTTTTCGTCCGTGACGATGGCGCCGTCAATCGCGAGGATGAACGTCTTCTCGCGAAATTGCGGAATGTATTGCAGGATGCCCCGCAGGTCGGTCAGTTTCATTTCAGCGCAAAATAAGTAGTCGGTTTGGTGACTGAATCAAACAATTATTTCTTGCCCAGGGCAAATTTCAATGCGTTAAGGCAACGCTCATTTTCCTGCGGCGTGCCGACGGAAATGCGAATCCACGCCAGCATTTGATAGCCTCCCATCGGACGCACAATAACACCTTGCTTTTGCATCGCTTCAAAAACCTTTTGGCCTTCGCCAACGCGAACCAAAATGAAATTGGCCGATGATGGAACGGATTCCAGTTTCAAATCCCGGAGCGCGCGGCTGAAAAATTCCAGTCCGTTAAAATTGTTCGCGCGTGTTTTACGGACGTGTTCGTCGTCGTCCAGCGCGGCGAGCGCGGCGGCTTGTGCAAGGGAATTGATGTTGAACGGCTGCCGGATTTTTTCCAGCGCAGCGACTAATTCGGAATTTGCAATGCCGTAGCCGATACGCAGTCCGGCAAGTCCATAAATTTTAGAAAACGTTCGCATCAAAATCAAATTCGGTCGTGTGCCGAGCCGCACGAGCGGAACCAAATCCACCGCGTCGTCGAGAAATTCGATGTAGGCTTCGTCCATCACGAGCAGTAAGTCGTCGGGAACATCGTTGACGAACTGGATTACTTCTTCGCGCGGCGCGAGCGTGCCGGTCGGGTTGTTCGGGTTCGCCACAAAAACAATCCGCGTTTTTGGCGTGATGGCCTTTAGCATCGCAGGTAAATCGTGTCCGTATTTTTTTGCAGGAACGGTGATAACGTTTGCACCAAACATTTTTGCAACGATAGGATAAACGGCGAAACAGAATTGCGACACGACTACGTCTGCGCCGGGCGTGAGCAATGCGTGTGCAACGAACTCAATGATTTCGTTCGAGCCGTTGCCGAGAATTAAATTATCCGTTTCAACGCCGAGTTTCGCAGCGAGTTTTTGTTTCAGATAAAACGCATTGCCATCGGGATAAAGATTTACATTAGTAATCGCCTTTTGCATTGCGGCAATGGCAAGTGGTGACGGACCGAATGGATTTTCGTTCGATGCGACTTTAATGATCGAATCGGCCGGCAAATTCAATTCGCGCGCGACTTCTTCAATCGGTCGGCCCGGTTGATACATCGGCAGATTTTTCAAATTCGGGTTGATTGGTAATGGCATCGGCATTTTAGAGCGCATCAATTATTTTTTTTACATTCACGTTTTGGGCGACAATGTCGCGGATGAGCGAAATTTTTTTCGCGTCGGTCGGTCGCGTTTTCACAGTGAGATTATGAACTTTGGAAGCGACTTGATAACTGTCTGCCTTCGCAAGCAGCACGGGAATAGGCATGGACTGAAGAGCTTTGAGTACGTTTTCACTGGGGCGCAGTCCTCCGGTTAAAACAATGCCAGCCATTTTTTCTTCGCTCTGCGGGATGGTCATCGCGCCGGCGGCGAGCAAAATGTCCTCGCGGTCGCCGGGTGTGATGAGCAACACGCCGCGTTTGAAAAACTGCATTGCATTGTGCGCACCCATCGCGCCGACAACAACATCATCTACTAGCGTGTGAAGCGTCGCGGGCGGATTGAGCAATTCAGCGCGCAATTCTTCGCGGATCAATTCCATCGAGGGATTGCAAAGAATTTGTTCGTGCGGCAAAACGCCGAGCAGTTCCAAACCTTTTCGTTTCAAACCGCGCCGCGCGAAGTCGGAAATGTAATCCATTTTTTCGCCGACGACTTTGTTCAAAATGACGCCGATGATTTCAACGCCTTCCTTTTCAAAGAGCGCCTGGTTGAGCGCAATTTCATCAATTGGTTTGCCGATGCCGCCCTGCGAAACGATGATGACTTTTGCACCGAGCAATTTTGCGACGCGTGCGTTGGACAAATCGAAAACGGAGCCGACGCCCGCATGGCCGCTGCCTTCGCACAGCACAAAATCTTTTTCCCACGCGACGCGGTCGAAGGCTTTTTGGATTTTTTTGACGAGCGTTTCGTTGTTCGCGGCCTGAAGATATTTGCGCGTGAAATCCGGCTCGACCGCAATCGGGCTCATGTCCACGAGCGGGCAGTTCATGGAATACACCGCGTCCATGAGCACGGAATCTTCGTCAATTTTTTGCTCCTCAATTTCGACGAACCGCTGGCCGACGGGTTTGATGTAGCCGACGCGCGGAAAATGTTTTTGCAACGCGGCGATGAGGCCGAGCGACACGGTGGTCTTGCCGTCGTTCTGGCGCGTGGCGGCGATGAAGACGCGCGGCGTGGTCGTGTTCATTTACTCGCCGGGCAAATGCGCGTCCGCGCCCGGGTAAAGTTTTTGATAGTCCGTTGACTGAACGCCGATGATGGACGCGACCCCGAGAATGTCGTGCGCGGTTGAACCGCGCGAAACGTCGGCGGCGGGACGATTGAGGCCGAGCAAGATCTGTCCGTAGGCGTTCGCGCGACTGACAATGCGAACCAGTTTGCTGGCGATGTTGCCGGAATTGAGATCGGGAAAAATCAAAACATTCGCGCGCCCCGCGATTGGACTCTCGTGCAATTTGCGTTCAGCAATCTCCGGCACGAGTGCGGCGTCCACCTGCAATTCACCGTCGAAGTCGGCTTCCAAAAATAATTGCTCGGCTTTGCGCTTGGCTTGCGCCGTCGCGGCCTGAACTTTTCCGACGGATGGATGCGACGCGCTGCCTTTGGTCGAAAATGACAGCAACGCGACGCGCGGTTTGACGCCAAGCAGGTGCCGCGCGAGCCGCGCAGTCGAAACGGCGATGTCGGCGAGTTGATTGACGGTCGGATCAGGAATGACGCCACAGTCGGCCATAAACAGCACGCCTGCTTCACCAATGCGCGTGTCCTCGACTTCCATGACCATGCAACTCGAAGCCGTTTGGATGTCCGGCGCAGCTTTGATGATTTGGAACAGCGGGCGCAGCACGCTGCCGGTGAAATGCGATGCGCCGGAAACCAGCCCGTCCGCCTGGTGCATGGCCAGCATCATCGCACCGTAGTAATTCGGCTGCACCATCGCTTCGCGCGCTTCTGTCTGGCGCAAACCTTTTTCGCGGCGCAGACGGTAGAAGCGGTTCGTGAAGTTGTCCAAATCCTCGCTTGCGGCGGGATTGATGACGCGGATGCCCTCGAGTGAAATTTTCAAATCCTCCGCGACCTGTTTTACTTTGATCAGGTCGCCGAGAACAATCGGCGCGCCAAGACGCAGTGCAAAAAATTGCCGAGCAGACTGCAAAATGCGCGGCTCCTCACCTTCGGGGAAAACGACCCGTTTGGGATGACGCTGCAATTTTTCGATGACATTGCCGATGAAACGCATGAACACAGGTTAGCCGTCAATCGCAGAATCGCCAAATCATTTTGCCATCACGCCTCATTGACTTGAACGCGAATGGTAGCTAGGCTTTAAATTTCAATGCTGGAGACGATTGAGAAACTTTTGATCTTGCAGGATCGCGACCGCAAAATCCATCGCGTTCAACAGGAACTCGCCCATATTTCACCGGAACGCGAAAGCCTTCGCGCCAAAGCCGCTGCGACGCAAAATCAACTTGATGCCGCCAAAAATCGCGTCAAGCAAGTCGAGTCCGAACGCAAGCGGCTCGAACTCGATGTCGAGGCGAAAAAATCGCAGATTGAGAAATATGCGAACCAGCAATTGCAGACGCGCAAGAACGAGGAATATCGTGCGCTCGCGCATGAAATTGAAATGTGCAGGGTGGAAATCACCAAGATCGAGGACAAGGAAATCGAGTTGATGGAACAGGCCGAAGCCGCGCAAAAGGGAGTTGTTCGCGCCACGCTGGAAGCTAACGACGCAAAAAAATTAGTGGAAAATCAAATCGCACAACTGAATCAGCGCGAGGAAAATTGCAAAAAGGAATTGGCTGAGTTGCAAAGCGGACGCGCGGAGCACGCGTCGGCGGTGGATGAATCCGTTCGCAATCGTTACGAACGCCTGCTGAAAAGCAAAGGCGACAATGTGGTTGTCGGTGTGGAGCACGGCGTTTGCGGCGGCTGCCACATGAAACTGCCGGCACAAACGCTTGTGACTTGCAAGTCGCAGCAGGAAATCGTCGCTTGCATCAACTGCGGTCGGATTCTTTATTACACACGCGACATGGCCTTGGCCGGGGCGGAGTAAATTTTTTTGGACTTGCCTTTGCGGTTCATTTATCCTGCATGGCTCGTTAACCGAGAATTATTGTGAATATCACCGTCGAAAATTTAGCTCCGTGTAAAAAATTGCTGCGCGTGGAAGTGGACGCAAAGGCTGTGGATGAAATCTTCGATTCCATCACGAAAGGTTATCAGAAGCAGGCGTCGTTGCCGGGTTTTCGTCCGGGCAAAGCGCCGCGCGATCTCGTCTTGAAAAAATACGAGGCAGACATTAAAGACGAGGTCAAACGCAAGCTCATCGGTGATTCTTATCGCCAGGCATTGGACGAGAAAAAAATTGCCGCGCTCGGCTATCCCGACATCGAGGAAATTCAATTCGGCCGCGGACAAGCGTTGCAATTCGCCGCGACGATTGAAACTGCACCAGAATTTCAATTGCCTGAATACAAAGGTTTGCCGGTCAAACGCGAAAACAAATCTGTCACGGATGAGGATGTGGAGCGCGCAGTGAAAATGCTGGCGCAGCAACACGTGAAATTTGAGACAGTCGTACGCGAATTAAAAATGGGCGATGTTGCAGTAGTGAATTATACCGGCACTTGCGACGATAAACCGATTGCTGAAACTGCGCCGACGGCGAAAGGATTGACGGAGCAGAAAAATTTCTGGGTGGACATTACGCCGAATACGTTCATCGCCGGTTTTGCCGAGCAACTCATCGGCGCAAAGACGGGCGACAAGCGCACGGTTAATGTGGATTTCCCCGCCGATTTTGTGACGAAGGAACTCGCGGGCAAAAAGGGGATGTTTGAAGTTGAGATTGTTGAAGTGAAGGAAAAAATTCCGCCGTCAATTGACGATGAGTTTGCCAAAAAATACGACGCGGAAAATCTGGGGAAGTTGCGCGAAGGCGTCCGCCGCGATTTGGGAAATGAATTGAAGTATTCGCAGAGCAAAGCGGTTCGCGGCCAAATTGTGCGCGCATTGCTCGATCACGTGAATTTTGATTTGCCGGAAACGGCGGTCGCACAGGTGACGCGCAATGTGGTTTACGACATCGTGAGCGAAAATACGAAACGCGGTGTCTCGCGTGAAATGATTGAAAAACAAAAGGATGAAATTTATTCGGCGGCGGCAAGCAGCGCGAAGGAGCGTGTGAAACTGGCGTTTTTGATTCAGCGCATCGCCGAACAGGAAAAAATCCAGGTGTCGCAGGAAGAAGTGTTGAAGCGCGCGCAATCGCTGGCGCTGGCGTATCAGATTCCGTTCGAAAAATTCATCAAGGATTTGCGGAAGCGCAACGGCGTGAACGAGCTTTACGACCAGATTGCGCAAGAAAAGGTGCTCGATTTTCTGGAAACGCATGCCAAAATTGAGAACATCAATCCTAATTAACTAATTAGTTACCTCGCGGCAAATGAGCGCGTCTTAAGTTTGACGAATTTAGGCGAAAACTGCAAAATCGCAGCGAACATGAAAAGTTTCGGTTTCATTTTGATTTTCTTTGCAATGGCTTTGGCCGCTGGGGCGCAGACAAACGTGGCTGTCGTCGCGACGAATGCCAATGTCCGCTCAATGTCGTTGGAAGACTGCATTCAGGAGGCGTTACAGCACAATCTCGACATGCAGATCGAACGTTACGACCCGCAGATTTCACTCTATAATTTGCGCGCGGCTTATAGTGGGTACGACCCGACTCTTAACATTTCGGGCCAGCACAATTACAACGTGTCGGGCGGCGGTCTTGCCCAGAATCTAACAAACACCATTCCGTCTTCCACCTCCGACGAAAACAGTTTCAAATCGGACATCGGCGGCTCATTGCCGGAGGGGTTGCAATACGATTTCAGCGGCAATATTTATGAGCAATACGGATCTTCGACCCCTCCGCCATCTCCATTTGATAGTTCCGGCGGTTCAATCGGTGTTACTCTCACGCAACCGTTGTTGAAAAATTTCTGGATTAACAACACGCGATTGACGATTCGTCTCGACAAAAATAATTTGAAAATTTCCGAACAAGGTTTGCGTAATCAAATCATCACATCGGTGACCGCCGTCGAAAATGCCTATTACGAATTGATTTTCGCGCAGTTGAACGTGGTGGTAGAGGAGCAGGCGCTTCAACTGGCACAGACCCAATTGGATCAGGACAACCAGCGTTTGCAAGTCGGCACACTCGCCCAATTGAGCGTGCAGCAGGACGAAGCACAGGTGGCGCAAAGCAGGGCGAACCTGATCGCGGCGCAATATACGCTGGTATCGGATCAAAACGCGTTGAAGAACTTATTGACCGACAATTATACACGCTGGCATGCGATAGATGTTCAGCCCACTGAAACGTTGACGGCGCCGTTGATGTTGTTTGATTTACAGGACAGCTGGAACAAAGGCATGACGGAGCGCCCCGACCTTTTGCAGGCGCAGGTGAACGTGGAGCAGCAGGGCATTCAATTGAAATTTGATCGCAACCAGCTTTATCCTGAATTGGATTTGATCGGCAGTTACGGTTACAATGGTTCGTCGAAGGAATTCAGCGGCACGTTCAGTCAATTCAACGAGGGCAACCAGCCGTTTTACAGTTACGGCGCGCAACTCACAGTTCCGCTCAGCAATGTCGGCGCTCGTAATAGTTACAAAGCTGCGAAAGCGACCTTGCAGCAGGTTTTGTTGCAGTTAAAGCAGCTTGAGCAAAACATTTTGGTGGAAATTGACGATGCGGTGAAACAGGCGCAGTCCGATTATGAAAGCGTGGATGCCACGCGCGAATCTCGCATTTATGCCGAGGCCGCGCTCGATGCCGAACAAAAAACTTACGCCGTCGGCAAAGCCACCACCTTTGACGTGCTGCAACTCCAAAACAACCTCACCGCCGCGCGCTTGCAGGAAATCCGCGCACTCGCCAATTACAATGAAGCGCTCGCCAATCTCGCGGCGCAGGAAGGCAGCACTCTTGAGCGTCGTGGTATCAACATTGAGGAGACCAATAACTGAGCGAGTTTTCTTAATTATTCCACAAATTTTACGGTAAAAATTTACGCGCCTATTCCTTCTTTAAACGAGCTTCCGAGTTCCGCACGCAAATCGAATAAGCACGGCAAAATAATCTTCACTCTATTTTCCAATTTATTTCAGCGATTTTTGCGTAGTCCAGAAATTGCGCGAGAGTTTTTACGCCGTATGGCGCACCTTCAATGCTGGGATGAAAATTGTATTTGTCATAAATCAGAAAAATGGATTGTGTTCTTTTTCTTCGGCAACAGTCGTCAACGGGCCATGACCGGGACAAATCAAGGTTTCCGGCGGCAGTGATAAAATTTGTTCACGCACTTTTTGTTTCGCCAGCGCGCCATGCTGCGGCGCTCCGCCAATGGAACCGGCGAAAATCGCGTCGCCCACAATCGCCACGTGCGGCGCGTCGTCACCCCAGGTGCCGATGATGTAGGTGACGCCGTCCTTCGCGTGGCCGGGCGTTTCGCGGTTCGTAATACGCAGGCTGCCAAGCATGATGAAATCGTTACGCCGGTTGCGGTGTTGCGGCGGTGCGCCTTTGGCGTCTGTGTGTAAATGAATTTTGGGAAAGCGTTCGCGAATCGGCTGCATGGCTGCGACGTGGTCGTGATGCGTGTGCGTGATGAAAAGGTGTTTGAGTTGAAGCTGGTTTTCCCCGACCAGTTTGAAAATGGGCTCGGCGTTCCAGCCGGTGTCGAAAAGCGCGGCGTCACGCGTGACTTCGTCCCACACCAGATAACAATGCACTTCGTTGCCGCCTTCGATCGTGCTGATTTGGTGAAGTTCGCGCCACACGCTCAAGTCTTTGGATGACGGCAACCAACCGCGCGCGATGCCTTCGAGTTTAGCGGCGTTCAAACCAAGCAACGGCGCGAGGGTGGAGAAATTTATTTTTTTTGAAGTGTGGCCGGATTCTTCAAGTGCGTAGAATTCGGTTTCGGAAATTCCCGCTGCGTTCGCAGCCGCAATAGTCGAAACATTGCTCATCATGCGCGCTTTGCGGAGAATGTCGCCCAAATGGTCTTCGAGGTTCACGCCAAAACGTTGCCGCGTTTCATTGTTCGCCGCAAGCTTCGGATTGCATTGCCCATGCCAATGGCGCAATTTCAACTTGTGAAATGCGTCGAACATAAAGCCGAAGCCATTGGTATTTGCGCTTATTGCGGACGGGCTTTGTGCGCTGATTGCGCCAAACCTTCTGAAACGCCGCGCATGGTTTGTTCAGCCGCCTGCGCGACGGGGCTTTTGCAGAATGACCAGGCCGTGCAACTGCTGCTCCAAAAAAGCGTCCAAAGCGCCCAGGCCAGCGCGTTTTATTGCTATCTTTGCGGCGGAATGTCGCTGGCGGCGGCGGTTGGCGCTCATTTTTATCTGCCTTCACCGTTCCTGATTTTTTTCACGGCGGGTTGTGGCGTCGTTTTTATCCTTTCGGGGATTTGGTATGGTCGGACCGTGCGAAAAACAAAACCTTGATCCGTAAAATTGAAAATGTCCTCCGCCTACCATCAATTGCTCGACGCGACAATTCAACATCTCGAAGATTTGAAATCACGCGGCGTTCAGCACATCGTCGTCTCGCCGCAAACTTTGCGTGAACTTTCGCAGCCACTAAAAATAGTTTCAACCATTAGTGCCCAAAAAAATCCCGTGCCAGCTTCAACTCCATCGCCAACCTCTGCCGAACTTTCCCTTGCGTTGCCGGGAGTGAACGCGCCGGCATCCGCGCCGCTCGACCCAAAAGAAAAAATTA
>JBEKZT010000199.1:0-4103 GCA_049509595.1 Verrucomicrobiota bacterium | reverse complement strand
CCGAAAAAAAAATAAAATCAAAATCCGTTCACGTCATCGGCCTCGGTTGCGGCGGCGGACAAAAGGACGCGAAGTTGCTGGGCTTGCTGAAATCTCGCGGCAAGAAAATTTTTTACGCGCCGTGCGATGTCAGTTCGGCGATGGTTCTGGTCGCGCGCGAGGCTGCGCTCGCAGTTTTGCCGGAAGAAAATTGTTTTCCACTCGTTTGTGATTTGGCAACCACCTCGGATTTGAAGAATGTTTCTTATGAAATGGAAATTAAAAATGCGGCGCGGCTGATCACGTTTTTTGGCATGATTCCGAACTTCGAGCCGCAAATGATTTTGCCGAAACTCGCAGCATTGATTCGTCCGAAGGATTCTCTGCTATTTAGCGCCAATCTTGCGCCCGGAAAAAATTACGCCGCCGGAGTTAAAAAAGTTCTACCGCAATATGATAATCCGGCCACGCACGACTGGTTGATGACCTTTTTGCTCGACCTTGGAGTGGAACGCAACGCTGGCGAATTGCTTTTCGAAATCAAAGACGGGGTCGGCGGATTGAAGCGAATTGTGGCTGACTTTAATTTTTTGCGTTCACGACGAATTGAAATTGAAGACAAGTGTTTTGAATTTCGTCGCGGCGAATCCATCCGGCTTTTCTTTTCGTATCGCTACACACCTGAATTAGTTCGTAGATTGCTTGAACAACACGACCTTAAAGTTTCTGGCGAATGGATTGCGAAATCAGAAGAAGAGGGAGTGTTTTTCTGCCGCAGAAAATAACTTGAACGAGTTTTTAGTTGATTGGTCAAAATTCGATATGGCGGTTAATTAGTTCAAACGCTTTGGCTGGTTTTATCTTCCGGTTTCTATCGCCGGTGGAATCATTTATTTACTCGCGTTCATTTTTTGCCTTACGGTCTTTACGGCCGTGGACAGGCATTCGCATTCTGCCAGTGACACTCTTTACGGAATTTTTCCGTTTTTCGCCTGCACGTTTCTGATGTTGGACTGGATCGCCAGCCGAACCGGCGGAAAATGAATCTGCATTCTTCCGCGCAATCTGCGGATTAAAACGCTTTCATCGTATCCAGCACGGCCTTGATGCGCGGAACTTCATGCGTGCGGAATAAATCGGTTTTGCCGAGCGCGGCCAGCACGGCAAAAAACGGTTCGGCACAGCGTACTTCGTCGCGGAAAAACTCAAAGGCATGGGGCAGGGCATGGCAAATTGGAAAGCCAAGCGCGCGCAGCCGGAAGGTGTTCAGAAATACATTCATCTGATGCCGCACGCGCACTGCGCTGTCTTGTAAATTGTGGTAGTAGAAGCCGAGGCCGGGATCCAAAAAAATCTTTTCTACGCCGTGGTGTTGCGCGATTTCAATCTGGCGCGAAAAATATTCACGCATCGTTTCGATTGGATCGACATCGAAATTAAAATCCCCAACGTCGCGGACGTTTTTCCCCTGCACGTAACAAATGATTATGGCCGCGTCTTTTGCCGCGATCATTTTGAAAATTTCAGTTGAATCGGTAACTCCGGTTAAATTCAAAATGTTCGCTCCGGCTTCGAGGCAGGCGCGCGTCACCGCCAATGAGTAAGTCTCGACTGAAACAAGAATCTTTTCCGCATGCAGTCCCTTGATGACGGGAACCAATTTGCCGTTTTGTGCCGTGTCGTCCACCCGCATGGCGTGCGCCAGTGTGGATTCGGCGCCGATGTCCACGATATCCGCACCTTGCGCGCTTAAAATTTTTCCGCGTTGAATCGCCGACTCCGCCGTCAGGCAGACGCTTTCGCGATACCATGAGTCGGATGAAAGATTGACGACGCCCATGACGGCAGGTTGCGAGTTGAAGGCGAATTGTTTTCCGCCGATGGAAAATTCCTTCACGCGTGTAAACGCAGCGGCGCGATTTTTTTCCAGCAATTCCGAAATTTGTTCAAGATTCAGCACGCAGTGAATCTTAAATCCTAAATAGGCGGTCGTAAATGAATTGGTTCTTGGCAAACGGATGAACTCGCGGAAGCAAAGTAGGGTTACACCCCATAGCGAAGTGCAACTGGGAGGTTACAATCACCCCATGAAAAACGTCACCTTTTCCACTTATTGTCCTTGGGCACTTAAAAAAAGTGAAACGAAAAAGATATTCATGGGATTTGTCCTCGCGAGCATCTTCATGGCCACGCATCGGACATTGGCGGCAGGTCCGGCGCCAATTGACTTAAGATCGGCTGCCCATTTCACGATTCTGGCCACCGCCACGACCACCACAACAGGTGGCGGCATCATTAATGGGGATGTCGGATTATCGCCGGCAGGTTCGCAGGGAATTCCGCCGGGACAGATCAACGGGACGATTTACAACGGCGGCCCGATCGCCGCCCAGGCCCAACTCGACTTAAACTCCGCGATTATCGCCGCCAGCCCGGCGCAACTTCCCGGAGGTAGCAATGTCGGCGACGAACTCGGCGGGAAAACCCTGGTCGCCGGCGTCTATCAATCCCCGTCGGGCGCGTATGCCATAACCTCGGTGGATCTCACGCTTCATGGTGGTCCGAATGATGTCTGGGTTTTCCAGATGGCGAGCACACTCACCGTGGACGTTGGCCGTAAGGTCATCTTGACCGGTGGCGCACAGGCCAGAAACATCTTTTGGCAGGTCGGTAGTTCAGCGACTCTTGGCACATCCTCCGTCTTCGAGGGAACCATAATGGCGTATGCATCCATCACGATGAATGCCAGTTCAACAATGGACGGTAGGGCCATGGTACAGACTGGAGCGGTTACATACAACGGTAGTGGCGGCAGTCTGCCGACGCCGGAGTCCCCCATCTTTACCGACATCCTCAGAACACGTACCAACGCGGCCATCGTCCTCAACACCTCGCCGTATTTTCTTGTGACGTTGCAAGCCAGTCCGAATCTTTCCCTTGCGAGCTGGACGATGGTCGCCACGAATAACCCGGCCACCAACACTTGGAAGTTCACCGATACCAACGCAACGTCAACCGTGACCCAGCGCTTCTACCGCGCGTTCATCACCATGCCTTAGAACTTCCGCATAAGTTCGGCGGCACCGCCGTTTCCCGGAATGAACTGCCGGTTGCGTGGGCGAACTCGACTTCCCGTTCCTGCCACTCAATTTAACGAATTTGCTAGTTCATCTGGTCAATCTGCCGGCTAATCTTGCCTCTCTGCCAATCCATTTGGCCAATCTTCCAACTCATATTGCCTATCTGCCGGGACGTTTGGCCTGTCTGTCAGGCCATTTGGCATCGCTGACGATTCATTTGGGCTGTCTGCCAAGTGATTTTGCCCGTGTGCCAGATCATTTTAGCAGTCTGCCGGGTCATTTGGAGCGGCTGAAAGTTCATATTTTGTCGTTTTTTGCCTGAAAAACGCCACTTTCAGTACTTTTTTCACTTTTTTTGAAAGATTCACCTTTTTCGTCCGTATTACTTATAGGGACTAATGTCCTCAGACGACTATGAATACAAAGCAACTCAACAAACTGACCATGTATCTGGCCGTCGAAGGCATTTGCGACGGCAACACCACCGTCTGGCAACCGCTTCAGGGTTTTGCCGATGCTTATGCCGACTTGAAAACCCACGTCACCGGCATCCAAACCCTCGCGCAAAGCCAGTCGCTAAACAATACCGGCATCGCGGTGGACAAACACGCTGCGCGCGCGGCCATGTGCAACGCCGCTTTCCCCATCTCCAGTGCCATACACGCCTACGCCATCAAAACCAAGAACAATCAACTCGTCGCGCAGGTGAATTTTTCCATCAGCGATCTGATGTCCGGTCAGGCTCCGGAATCTGTCACGCGTTGCCAGAACATTTACGACACCGCCAACACGAACCTTGCCAGCCTCGCCAATTACGGAGTCACCGCCGCCAAAATGACGGCATTTAACGGTGCCATTGCCGCGTTCAACCTGCTTATCAGCGCGCCGCGCGACGCCCGCGCTTCTGGCAAAACGACCACCGGCCAGTTGGGCGGCGAATTCGATGCCGCCGATGAGGCATTGATGCAGATGGACGACCTCATCGGCCAGTTTCAATCCGGCAATCCGAAATTTGTGGGCGACTATCTGAACGCGCGCGCGATT
>JBEKZT010000198.1:0-4106 GCA_049509595.1 Verrucomicrobiota bacterium | reverse complement strand
GGGCATAATCAGCAATACGGTAATTTTCTTTTCCAGCGACACCGGCCCGCAAAAAGGCGGTGGCTGCGATCCTAAATTTTTCCAAAGCGCCGGAACGTTTCGCGGCATTCGCGGCGACCTTTACGAAGGTGGCCTGCGCGTGCCGATGATTGTTCACTGGCCGGAAAAAATTCCCGCCGGACAAGTCAGTGATTTCGTCTGTGCCGCGTGGGATTTTCTACCGACGGCAGTGGAAATTGCACGAAGGCAATCGCCGACAAACATCGACGGCATTTCCATTCTGCCGACGCTGCACGGCAAAGAACAAATACGTCGTCAATTTTTTTATTGGGAAATGAAAAATGGCCGCAACGTCGCGCAAGCCGCGCGCATGGATGATTGGAAAATCGTGCGCTCAGGCGGCGGCAAACGGTGGGAACTTTACAATCTCAAAACCGATCCGAGTGAAACACAAAACGTAGCGGACAAAAACCCGGACATGGTTGCGCAGTTTGAAAAACTTTTACAAAACATCCACGACCCGAATTCGCGCCTGCCAACTTTGCCGGAAGGTCACTGATGCGCGGGATTATTTGGCAGCGGCGCATTGAAATCGCGCTCCTGTTCTTCGCGATGTACGGCAAAACTCATCCACACAATCGCCAGTGCGACAAATAGTATAATCGCCGCCAACACAAACCACGGCCATTTGTAACGGTGCGGTGTTGGTTTTTCATCTTGTCCATTCATCTTCCTACATCGTAGCTTGTTGAATGGAGCAAAACAATCATCTTGAAAACTCGACCCGCATAAAAAAATTGTTAGTTTCTTCACCGTTGTTTTCATGCACGAACAAGAATCACCAGAAAATTTGCCGGACGAACCCGCGTCAAAGCCGGCCGACGAAAGTGCCTACGCCGTTTTGAAGAACGCGGATTTTTTCCGCTACCTCATCGGGCGTTTCGTCGCCTCGCTCGGGCAGCAGATGCTCGTCATGGCAATTGACTGGGAGCTTTATCATCGCACACACTCGGCGTTGCCGCTGGCGTTTGTCGGCTTGTCGCTGATGGTCCCCATGATCCTTTTCACGATCCCCGCCGGACACATTGCCGACATACTCAACCGCAAAAAAATCATTCTAGTCACGACGCTTGTTTTGGCAACGGCGAGTGTCGGCCTTACTTTGACCTCCTGGTTCACCGCACCGGTATTTTGGATTTACATTTGCCTGTTTGTGCTCGGCGCGGCGCGAACGTTTCTCTGGCCGGCAAGCGCAGCATTTGTGCCCAGTCTCGTTCCACGAAACCAATTTGCGCGGGCGGTAACGTTCAATAGCGGCACATTTCAATTTTCTTGCGTCGTCGGGCCGGCAGCCTGCGGACTTGTCATTTCGCTTGCGCACCAGACAGCATGGGCGGTTTACGCGCTCAATGTTTTGGCTTCCATCGTTTGCTTCGCGCTCATCGTGCCAATCAAACACGAACACAAAGTCAAAGCGGCTGAACCCGTGTCGGCCAAAAGCCTGATCGAAGGTTTTCGTTTTGTTTATCAGAACAAAATTATTCTCGGTATCATCACGCTGGATTTGTTTGCCGTGCTGCTCGGCGGCACGGTGACGATACTGCCGATTTACGCCGCCGACATTTTTCACGGCGGCCCGTCCGACCTAGGCTGGCTGCGCAACGCCATGTCCATCGGCGCGGTGATTTGCATGTTGATCATGGCGCATCGTCCGCACTTGCAAAAAGCCGGAAAGACAATGCTGTTGTCCGTCGCGATTTTCGGCGTGGCGACAATTCTTTTTGGCGTCGCAAATCAAAATTGTTTCGGCAACTGGCTCGCGCTGCCGGATTCATTCTGGTTCTGGTTCGCGTTCGTGATGCTCGCGCTGGCGGGCGCGGTGGACAACGTGAGTGTCGTCGTGCGGCAGACGCTCGTGCAAATCCTGACCCCGGACGAAAAACGCGGGCGCGTCTCGGCAGTCAACAGCCTGTTCATTGGCACGTCGAACGAGCTCGGCGGCTTCCGGTCGGGCATCGTGGCGTGGCTGTTTGCGTCGCCGACGGTTTTGGGCAACGCGGCGGCGACGGGCGCGATTGTATCCACCGTGACCGGCGGCATCGGGACGATTCTGGTGGTGCTGGCCGTGGCGTGGTTTTGGCCGGAGATTCGTAAATACGGAAAGCTGGCGTAAAATCAATTACTAATTTTATTTCCACTTTTGCTCTTCAATTGCGCGAAGGTAAGGAGCTGTATATTTTTCTTCCCAAGTCGGACTCATTCTTTGAGCCTCTTTTAGTTCCACTTCGGCCTTGTCCCACGTTTTCATGTGATAATAACAAAGCCCGGCATAATACCACGAATATGCGTCTGCTGGATTTTTTTGCCGAAGATTCAAAGCCATTTTCAAAGCTTCGTCATATTTCCCGTCTGCCATAATTTTCCTGATTGCTTCGTGTTCTGGATTTTTACTTCGGAAATTTTCTAATTTCTGGAGAGACTTCTTGGTGAAAATAGAGTTCCTCACGCTAATTGCTGTCTGCACAACTAGGCAAATAGCAATAATCCATAAAGCGATATTCTCATTCATATTTTGAAAGTTATCTTCTTTGTCATTTCTTTTGTCGAGAACATTTCGTCAATGAAGATTTCAGATTACCATATTAAATCTCGTTTACCTTTTCGCTCGGCACTTGCACTTCAACTTGACGTGCCGTTGCAGAAGTTTATTTTCGGCGCATGAGAAAGATTTCGCTTTGGCTTTTTATCTTCGTTTTCACAGCTTCGCTCGCGCGCGCGCAGGACGACGCGACACAGCAGCAGATTGATAAACTTAGCGGGCAAATTCAGGACTTGCTTGCGGCACAAGACGCTCAAAACAAGCGCATGGACGCGCTGGAAAAGGAAATTGGCGATTTGCAGGACAAGTTGAATCAGCCAGACGCGAATAGTTTTGCCAGCGCCGACGATTTGAAAAAACTGGCCGAGCAGGTTCAGGCAATTGACAAGAAACGGCAGGAGGACAACGATTTGATTTTGAAGGAACTTGAAAAACTCGAAAAAGTCGACGGCAGTTCGGCTTCGAGCCACAAGCCACAACCCATTATTTTGCCGGCGACTGACAATTCAACTGCGAGCACAAGTGGTCCGCAAAAAGGTTACGACTATACGATTGCGACTGGCGACACATTGTCCGCCATCGCCAAGGCGTATCGGGCGCAAGGCATAAAAGTGACGACCGAACAAATTTTGAAGGCAAATTCAGGTTTAGACCCGAAAAATATGAAGGTCGGACAGAAAATTTTCATCCCCGCGCCGCAACAATAATTATCGCGGAAGTGTGAAGTGAAACATCAGCACGCCTGAGGCTGCCACAAGACAGTAGAAGCCGAATAATTTCCAACGTCCGCCTTCAAGCCAGTGTGAGAGCCATTTCAAAGCCAACAGTCCGGCGATGAAACTGAACACCATCCCCACGAGTCCCGGCGCAAAAAGGTGCAGCGCGGATTCCTGACTCAACGAATGCGCTTTGATAAGCCGATGTGCTTCCTTGGCAATAGCGAGCGGCGTCAAAACGACGGCAAGAGCGAAACTAAACTCTTCCAGTTTTTGTTTCGGCAGTCCGAGCAGCAATCCGGTTGAAATTGTTGCACCGGAACGCGAGAAACCGCGAAACGGAATACAAATTCCCTGAACGAGGCCGATCCAAATGGAATGCGCAGGCTGAATTTCCGAATGGCGCGGAGCTTTTTCTTCGCGCAATCCGGCATAAATAATCAGCAAACCGACGGCGGCGAGCGCGCCGGCAATCAGCGGCAGATTGGAAAACAAGTCTTCAATTTCCGCGTGCGGCACGCCGCGCATGAAAATTTTTTCGATAACGATTTTCAATCCATAACCGACGATTAGCGTGCAAATTGTGGCGATGATGATTTGAATCACAAACCACCGAAGTTTTCCTGATGCTGTAAAATAATCACGTCTCCAGCCATTCCAAAAATAAATGATCACTGCGAACATTGTTCCGGTGTGCAGCATGACGAGCAGCATCGTCATTTCGGGACTCGACGGATCTAATCCCATGAATTTTTCCGCAACGATGACGTGCGCCGAGCTTGATACTGGCA
>JBEKZT010000197.1:0-4158 GCA_049509595.1 Verrucomicrobiota bacterium | reverse complement strand
ACCAGCACGGCGCAAAATCCGTCGCACATTTACACCGCGCCCGGCATTTATAGTCCCGCTCTGGTCGCCACGAACAACAACGGCGTCGCCGCTTTAGGCATCGGCCCGGCGATTGTCGTGACACCTCCGTCGGTTCAATTCACCGCCAGTCCGACCAATGGAATGACGCCGCTGAGCGTGCAATTCAATTCTCCCGCGATTGACAGCCGGGGCAACATCGTCACCAATTGGAACTGGAATTTCGGCGACGGCTCAATCAGCACCCAGCAAAATCCAACGCATATTTATACCACCGCAGGCTATTTCTCTCCCGGTCTCATAGCGACCAACAACCTTGGAGGCACGGTTCTTGGTAACGGCCCGTCAATTAATGTGGAGTTTAATTCGGGTCTGGTTCTGAATGGTGGCTTTGAAACGGGGGATTTCACGGGCTGGACTCTGTCTGGAGATACCGGCACTTTTTATATTGACGACGGTTCCGATTCTTTAGTCACGCCTCACTCGGGGAGTTATGAAGCAGCATTGAATACGTCCGGTTCACTTGGTTATCTTTCTCAAACATTATCCACGACTGCGGGAACAAGCTATCTGCTGTCGTTTTGGCTGAATAATACTTATGATGAACCCAGTGAGTTTCTTGCATCATGGAACGGAAGCACGCTTCTTGATGAGACAAATCCAGCCACGATCGGATGGACCAACATCCAGTTTGTGGTCACTGCGACCGGCACCAGCACGGTTCTTCAATTCGGGTTTCAATGTGATTATGCCTATCTCGTTTTTGACGACGTCAGTGTCGCACCATTTATTTTCGCGCTGCAACCGCCGTCGCTGGCAGGCCATACATTAAACGTCAGTTGGAGCGCCATTCCCAACGGCGTCTATCAGGTTCAATACACGACCAATCTTTCACAGCCCAATTGGCAAAATATCGGCGGTCTTATTACGGCCGCAAGCAACACCGTGTCCGCCACTTATTCCGCCACGAACCGACAGGGTTACTTTCGGGTGGTCTTTGAGCCGTAAAATGAGGCGGTTACGCTTCTCGTAAAATTGAAACCGCCGGAACGATTTTTTGATTCCATCTGTTCGATAAGAATAGTTCATAGCGACGCAGCAGCGTTCATGATGTTTCAATTTCCCACGACAATAATATCCAGCATGGCCGGGCCGTTGTAGCCGCCACGTCCACCGCGCCAGTTACCGACCGGCTGGTTTGTTCCAATCGGCAAAGTGGTAACTGCGATTTGCGGGGTTACATTGGGAGAGCCTGTCGTTGCCAGCGTTGGAGGACGCTCGATGGTGATCAAAATGATTTGGTTGTTCCTAGTGTCGAGCGTGGAGGTTCTGGCGCGCGGTTTGGTTTGAACGGTCTGTTCCACTTGAAAGCTGGTCGGGCTCGTTTCCTTGATGATGGTCAAGGTGCCATCACCCTGCGAACTGAAGGCTTCCATCGTATTGGGGTTGAATCCGCCGCCGTCCGTGCCGGTGCCGATGGGCAGGGTGGCGAGAATTTTTCCGCTGTCGGCGTTCAACACAACGCAGGTGGCTGGTTCATGGCACATGACGAAGAGAATGTGGTTCTTCGCGTCGAGACCGAGGCCGCCGGGCCTGCCGCCTTTTCCAGCCAGAGAGTATAAGGCCGTCACTTTGAGGGTGTTCACGTCCACAACGGCGACTTGATCTTTGTCTTCAAGGTCAACATACAGATGACCATTGCCGTCACTTTGCGCTTGTTCGGGTGCGCCGCCTAGATCAATGGTGCCTATAACCGAGCCGTCCCCGGCGTCAATCACCGTGGCGTTGGGTGCGCTGTGGCTGAAAACGTAAATGCGTTCAGTCAGAGGTTCAAAAAGAATGCCATCGGGGCGACCTTGCACGTCAATGGTCTTAATCGTTTCGAGTGTCCTGATATCCCACATGACGATGGGGCTGCTGCTGCAAAACCCATGGTTGGATTTGGGGTCAACGGCGACGCCATGCGCACGGGCGTTAGTGATGGAGCCGACCGACTTAAGCGTATCGAGGTCAAATACCAGAACCTGATTGCCGCGCGGAATGTAAAGGCGGCGGCCGTCGTTGTCCGCATAGACATAATCAGTTCCGCCCGCGCCCATAATCCGGGTCGTGTTGACAATCTTGTAAGGTTTGGCGTCAGAAATATTTTGAGCCAGACCGCTGAATGTGAATATGCCGAAGCCGGCGATAAACAAGAAATGTGAAAGATAAGCAACGCGGTTCATAATGGTAAATGGTTACCGTTAGGTTAAAGACGCCGGAAAACTCAGTTGGTAACAAGCATCTGGCGCGACTTCAAGCTTTGCCCTTTATGCGTCGAGTTTTAATCTGAACCCGTGTGTTACAAAAGCGCCCAAATCACCAACATCATTTCTCGGAGACAGCGCTCAATACTCCCTCATCCTGCACCAGCGTCCATTCGCTGTCCGTATTGTATTCCTTCAGCGCTCTCGCAATCTTGGAAGTCTTTTCACCAAGATTTTGCTGATAAACCTTGCCGTCCTGATTGACAATAAAGGTCATGACGCCCGACTGGTCCCAATGTTCCGGATACGCCACCAGCGCGAATCCCCCCGTCAACTCGCCGTGGCTCAGGTAATTCATTTCCCCGCCGGGCGCAGCCCCGCCTTGCCGGGTCAGAATCCTGAAATAATAACCGTGAAACGGATGTGGTCCCGCGCCCTTATGATGGAAATAACCTTCGGCATGGGCTTCCGCCACCAAAGGCCCGAATGGGCTGGCGGGTTCGTTGTCCGCCACCGGCCAGTAAAGGCCGTCCTTCTTTCCGGGCGTGCTCTTGAATTTCTGCGCGTAATTCGTTCCTCCGTCCGCGTCCGGATTCGCGCTGGCATACTGTTGTTGCGCTATCACGTAAGCCCGGCAAACGCCGATGGCACAGAGTTCGTCCTTCCCGATGTGCCGGTTGATGATCTCCTCTTTGCCCGCCGCCGTGTCGAAATACCATTGACCGTTCGTTTTCACGAGTGGAATCGGCATCGGCCAGTTGTTCGTGCCAACTTCAAGCGTGATTTTGTCGTCGTCCTCTTTCACAGGATTGCAGCCCTGGGCCATGGCCGTGGCGAAGCGTTGCGCATTGTTCGCGTCCTGCACTTTGTCGCCGGTTAAAAGTTCCTGGACATCCGGGCCGAAAATTTCCTGCAAGGTTGCAGTGTCTTTTGCTTCAGTGGCCGTCTGCAGGGCTTTTATGGCTTCATCTGGCGACGCGAACAACCGTTGCGTGACGACTGGCTGGGCGTCGTTCGTCTCCGCCGCGTGAAGATTCCCCGGCAAGATGCCGCAGACACCCGCCAACAGTGTGATGGTTGAAAGACCGGCAAAACGTGTAAATGGGTTTGAAAATTTCATAGGTTCATCAGGTCTGTTTTAGTTGTGCGGTTTACCGCCTTCTCTCGCTGCCAGAATGCCCCGCCCCGCGACTTTCATATCCGCGATTGCTGTAAGCATGCACATCGCGCCCCCGGTCATAGCCGCCGCCGAAAAGAAAGAGATCAGGCTGCGCCACCACCACTCCGCCGTAACCTTCGCCTACGAACCCCACGCATCCGGTTACAGTGGCCAGTAATGCGACTCCCAGAAAAATTCCAAGCCCTATCTTGATTCGGTCAAGCAAACCGTTCACCTTGTTCATACTGAACTTCCTGTCGTTAAGTTTTGTTCAAATTTCATAAGTCATATAATAACCCCAGAGACTTTCCCTTCGCTATGGGGTGAACACCCTATACGATTTAGCGGTTGATAGGTTAAACTCGGGCCGTTGATCTCGTTTATCCCGACCTGCCTTTGAGGTTTTTGTTTAATGTCCGAATTTCTCCGACGGGAGTGGAATGATGATTGGTTGGGTGACTGGTTTTTGCTTCCGCGCGGGCGCGACGTAACTGGCTTGAATCGATCGCAATTCTTCCGCTTCTTCCTCGTCGAACTTTGCCACTTCTTTTTCCAGCATGAACGAGATTAAAAATAGTCCGTAAAAAACCGCGCCAAACGGCAGCGCGACCGTCCACGCCGGATTGAGGTTAAAGCCGCCGAAGTTAATGACGCTTCCCGCCACGAGTCCAGTCACGGAAACCGCTAAAAGACTTTTGGATAATGTTGTCATATTTAAAAAGGGAAGATAGAAAA
>JBEKZT010000196.1:0-7140 GCA_049509595.1 Verrucomicrobiota bacterium | reverse complement strand
CTCGCGACGCCGACAAGAATGGCAACGTGAAACACTGAAAAATGTTGCCGTGCGTGTCCGTTGGTTCGCCGATTTTAAAAAATTGAAATCCAAAATTAAAAAGCTAAAATTGCCGGGGATCGTTTTTAGTAACGAACTTCTCGACGCATTTCCCATTTGCCGCTTCGGCTGGGACGCCAAAAAAAGAAATTGGTTTGAATGGGGTGTCACCGTTGACGGCGAAAAATTCATTTGGGCGCGAATGCCAAAACCGGTCCACGATTTAAAATTTACAATTTATGTGCCAAAAGAATTACTTGATGTTTTGCCGGACGGTTTTACCACGGAAATTTGTCCGGCAGCAGAAAACTGGTGGCGCGAGGCCGCCGGTGTTTTGCATCGTGGAAAACTCCTGGCGATTGATTACGGCTTTAACTCTGACGAAATGTTTTTGCCCGAACGAACTCGTGGCACGCTCCGCGCTTATTTTCGCCGCCACGTCACGGATGACATTCTTACTAATCCCGGCGAGCAAGACCTTACCGCGCACGTCAATTTTTCCGCGATTCAAAAAGTCGGCGAAGAAGCTGGACTAAAGACGGAAATGTTTTCGACACAAGCAAAATTTCTGACGCAGATACTCAAAAAAACTTTGAAAGAAAAATCTTTTGAATGGAATACCAATCGTACACGCCAGTTTCAGACCCTCACGCACCCGGAACATCTTGGTCGCGCCTTCCGCGTTTTGGTTCAATCGCGCTGCAATTCGTAATTCAAAATCGAAAGGCAATAAATCGCCGCCGTCTCCACGCGCAAAACCAAATGACCAAGTGAAATCGGCTGGGCGTTTGAATTCTGAATCACTTGCAATTCATCCAAAGTAAAATCGCCTTCCGGTCCAATCCAAGCACTGACATTTTTTGGCAAGCGTCCATGCTTCGTTTCGAACTCTGTCAAAACTTCTCGCGGATGACGACGTTCCTTTTGCAGTGAGCCAACGAGCGATAAGTCAAATTTTTCGTTTCGTGCGAGAAATTGTTCAATTGTCATCGGCACTTCGACTTTCGGCAGCCATGCTGCGCCGCATTGTTTAATGGCTTCAATCGCTATATTCTGCCATTTGTCGCGCTTGTGTCCGACGTCCTCGTTGTCGAGTTGCGTCACCACGCGCTCAGACAAAATCGGAACGATTCTTCGAGCGCCTAGTTCAACGGATTTCTGGATGATGCTCTCGATGATTTTTCCCTTAGGTACGGCTTGTAGTAGCGTGATGGAGCAGGGCAGCGCGCGGGCAAAATTTTTCAGCGACACAGAAAGCGTGACGACATTCCGTGCGCAATCTTCGACCGCGCAAAGGAATTCATTCCCAATGCCGTCTAAAACGGCGACTAGTTCACCGCGTTTCAATCGCAAGACATGCAATGCGTGATGCGCCTCGCGCTTGTCGAGCCGTAATAAATTGTCGGTGCAACGTTCCGGTGGCAGATAGAATCGGTGCATGGCTCACTTGAAAAACTTCTTCGCCTTCTCAAAAAAACCTTGCGACAGGGGGGCTTCGTGTCCATCGCATAAAGTGGCGAATTCCTGCAATTTGGCTTTTTGTTCTTGGTTCAACCGCGTCGGCACTTCGACTTGGACGCGCACGTGCAAATCACCGTGACCATAGCCCTGCAAATTTTTCACGCCTTTGCTCTTGACGCGGAACATCGTGGCAGGCTGCGTGCCGGCTGGAATCTTAATCGTTGCCTTGCCGTCTAGCGTCGGCACTTCTATTTCCGCGCCGAGCGTGACTTGGATGAAACTCACCGGCACTTCGCAAAGCAAATCGTCACCGTCGCGCTGAAAAATTTCGTGTGCCTTGACGTGCAAAACAACGTAAAGATCGCCCGCCGGCCCGCCGCGAAAACCAGCTTCGCCGTTGCCCGATGAACGCAGTCGCGAACCAGCATTAACACCGGGTGGAATTCGCAATTTAATTTTTGTAGTGCGTTCACGCTTGCCATTACCGTGGCAAGATTTACAAGGCTTCTCTAAAATGCGCCCTGCGCCTTTGCAGTGCGGACAGGTCTGCGCAATGCTGAAAATCCCGCGCGACATCAGCACCTGTCCACGCCCACCACAGGTCGCGCACGTTTTTAACTTTGAACCATGTTCCGCGCCGGAACCGTTGCACGTTTCGCACCGGTCAAGTTTCGTGACGGAAATTTCTTTTTCGCAGCCGAGTGCGGCTTCTTCGAGAGAAATCTCCAAATCAAAACGCAAGTCCTCGCCACGCTGCGGTTGCGACGGGTCGTTTTGCTGGCCACCGAATAGATTTTCGAAAATGCTGCCGCCTGCCGCGCCACCAAAGACTTCGCGAAAAATATCGAAAGGGTCGTGGAAACCACCGCCAAATCCACTGCGGCCAGCCCGCGCGCGTGAATCAAATGCTGCATGGCCATATTGATCGTAAGCGGCGCGCTTTTGTGGGTCACTCAACGCTTCGTAAGCTTCACCGAGTTCTTTGAATTTTTCCTCCGCCGCACGGTCGCCCGGATTTTTGTCCGGATGATATTTCACCGCCAGCTTGCGATAGGATTTTTTGATTTCCTCAATACTGACTTCGCGGCTGACGCCGAGGATTTCGTAATAATCGCGCTTGGACATTTTTGGGAATGAAAATTACGAATTTATCGCAGGTTTCTTTGCGACAATGACAGCGGCCGGACGCAACAAGCGGTCACGAAGTTTGTAGCCTTTGCGAAGTTGCTGAAGGACGTGGCCTTCGGGAGCATCGGTCGTTTCCTGCTGCGACACGGCTTCGTGTAACATTGGGTCGAATGGTTTGTCTGTGGCGTCAATTTCTTCCAGACCAGTTTCAAGAAGAGCGCTCTTAAGCTGCTGCTGAATCATGGCGATGCCGGACTGCAACGATGCAAGTTTGTCGCCCTGCGCAGTCTGCGCAGCGGTTTGAGCCATTTCAAAATTGTCGAGGATGGGGATTAATTTCAAAATCAGCGGCGGTTCGCAGCCAATTATCTTTATACTCATCAGCTTTGGCGGCGCACAATTGCAATTCGGTCAATTGTTCCGGCGTGAGTTCTTCTGCGGTACCGACGGAAACTTCATCCGCCGAAGCAACTTTAGCCGTTTCAGTTTTTTGCATATTTGGTTCGGATTTTTTCATGCTGTAATTTCAGCGCAAAATGTTTCAGACTCATTAAATTAACGGATTGGACTTGCATCGGCAACAGCGACCTGTCCGAAATCTGATTTTGAAATTTCTTCAGTTGGGCTGGACGATTTTTTGAAAGTCAGAAAGATTGCGAATGGATTCAAAGCGCGGGTCTTTTTGCGCTTGTTCGGCAAGATTGCGGGCTTTGGGATCGTGTTGGAGGCGCTTGTTGCTCAAGTCGAGTGAAGTCCGTAAATCTTGCAACGCCTCGGAATTTTTTCCGAGAATGGCTTTAAGCGAGGCGAGGTCGTACCATGGTTCGGGTTGGTCGGGAACCAAGGCGGCAAGTTTTTCCAGAACCCCTTCGAGCTTGGTCAGATTGCCAGTTTGGGCATAAAACTGGGCAATGACGCCGACTTCACTAGGCGTGACGTGCGGATCGCTCATCACTTGGTCGAACAACTCGATGACGCGATTGGTTTGCCGTGTTTGCAAATAAAAACTGGCAAGGTTGAGAACCTTTTGAAAATTGGTCGGATTCACGTCCACCGGCGCGGTTTCCATTTGTCGCAATTGATTTTCAGTTTGGTTGCTGTTAGGGGAAATCTGCGGACTATTTTTAAAACCGCGCAGTTGTTTGACAAGGTTGTCAACCTGATCGTTGTATGGGTCAAGTTTCAGGCAGGTTTCCGCGACAATAATGGCATCGTCAAGGCGATTGAACTGGAGTAGAAAATTGACGTAACGATAAACCGCTTCGGGACTATATGGACAAAAAGCAAAAGACTGTTTGAAGGCAAAATCAGTCTCGCGAATTAGTGCCTGCGTTTCGGCCGGAGTTTTTTGGCGATATTCCGGCGGGCATTCCGGACCTAAACGCCACGCGTAAACTCCCGCGATGGAGCTGCGCAATTTTGAAAAAGCCTTTTGCCCGTCATCATCGCGGATGAATTTTCGGTCGCCCTTGAATCCGGCAAAATTATTTTGCAGATAAACTTTGTCGCAGAAATCCGCGATTTCCTTGACGCTGGTGTCGTAAGTAATCCAATTGCCGATTAAACGGTCTGAATATCTGCTCCAAAATTCATGATCCTTTTTGAAAACATCATCGGATAAATCGGGCAGGGGATTGCGGTTGATTTTCATGATGATGCCGGATGGCGTTTCGTAAGGATACATCCAGTCCAGCGGAAAACTTTCCTCGACAAAAAATTCGTTGGTCGGATTGTGGTCGAAAATGACCTTGCATAACAGTCCGTTGATCATCATGACGGCGACCTGACCTGAAACCTGCAACTTGTCGCCAACCATGCGGACATCCTCGCCTGGCTTTACTTGCCTAGGTTCGTCGGGAAATTGCTGGTCGTGCATGACGCGCTGTTCAACATCTTTGTAGTAGTTATTAAAGCAATTTTGTGAGTCCTCCGGCGTGGGTGTATAAATTTCCTTAGGTGGATAAACTCCCTCGGCGCGCCGGCGCGCTTCAACGGCCGCGCCAAATTTTGTCAAAGGCACATCCAAGTAATTATATGCAGCTTTGGATATACCTTCAATAGCAGCATTGGATATGCCTTCACTGAATTCAACACGTTGGGCAAGGATAATAATGCTTAAGACTCCCCAAATTGAAACAATAACAATTACATCACGTTTTTGTTTTGGATAGTTCTGAACATAGTTACCGAAAATCCAAATTGCACTGAAAATAAGAGCTGGAGTAACAAAGGCCCACCACCAGTCTTTCATGAGATCGCGGAAAAACGGCGTGTCCAATCCAAGTGCATTTTGTGAGCTGCGATAATACTGTGCGCGGATGTATTCAAGGTAGGTGCCGTCGGCGAGCGCGTTTTGAGTAATGATATAAACATCGCGTCGGTCAAATTTTTGATCTTCTTTAGGCTGGCAGTCGTGCGGAATGAAACTTTCGCAGAAAATCATGTAAGTCGGACAGAATCGTCCCGGATCGGTGCCGCCAAACAGAATCGCGTTGCGAGTCATTTCGGGATAAATGCCAAACGGCGGCGTGAACATGTCGTGACCGAACCAGTAGCCGAACCAGTGATTACGCTGTTCGCTTTTATACCAGTGCGAGAGACCGGAATAAACCGGCATGAGCATGAAAAGACTCAACAAAATCAAAACCGGCCCACGATTGCGGTAAATCCACAAGGCGATGAGAAAAATAATCGGTATCGCCACCAAAATGAGGTTGGCCAGCACGGGCGAGCCGTATTGGTCCTTGGCAAACGACTGGCTAATCCAGTGCGGCAGTTGCGAGAGGCTGATTTCGCCGGCGGGGCCGAAAAAGAGTTTTCCCGTCGCATCCACGAGACAATACAAGGCTACAATCACGGCTATGCTTCCGCCCAGCAATCCCCAGCGCCGGAAATTGTCGTAATGCGTGGCCATGTAAGCTGCTATCAACGTGATTCCGTAGCCGATCATCATGGCGAACAGCGCGTGCGAAGCGGTGAAAAATACCTTGTTAAGATCGGCCGTGGATTTATCCAGACCGACGTTGAGAAGAATCACCAGAAGCACGGACAGACAAAAGTAAATGGCGGTCAAACCGAGAATCCAGCCGCGTTCCCGTTTTTGCATTTTGACGAAAAACAAAAACGGCAGGAGGCCGATAAAGATCAAAACCCAGCTGAACGATTCGGAGAGTCCCTGCGAAATATACCAAAGTTGTTTCAAAAAACGCATCGGGTCGTGGAGAATATCCGTGCCATTGGCTTGTTCATATTGCCCGCGGCTTAGGGCGTGAAAAAAGCCTTCAACGGTGCGCGGATAACCCCATTCCATCGGCGGATTGGTCATGCCAGAGATCGGCTCGTAAAAATAAAATGAGACACCGAGAACCCACAGCAGTCCCATGATAAGAATGGCTTTCCATTCCGTGCCGATGCCTTTGGTTTTGAGACTTAGCCAGCCGCCAGCAATAAGTGAACCGATGCCTACAAAATGGAAAAGCTCGATCTCGATTGAAGTCATGTTGTTGAGAGCGGGAATGGATTGCTTGGCCAACGCAATCAGACAGACCAGATAAATAATGCTGTTGCCGAGAAAAAGGTCGCGTCCAAGACGCGGCTGCGCGAAGGCGATGGCCACTTCAACGCCCATGGCGCTCAGCAGTAGCGTTTGGTGAATCGTTGCGCAGATGCCGTAGAAAAACATGGCGAGATACAGGTATCGCTTTTGATTTGGCGCATACATCCAGCGCATCAGCATCAGCAACACCAATATCAGCCAAGGCACGCCAAACAGGGAAATGCGGTTAATGACGTCGGATTCACTCCACATGAAACCGTCCAACCCTACAAGCATTCCAACGACAAATCCCGAAACCATGCAAATGGCTTTTTCCCATTGAACGGACAAACTTTTGAGTTCTTCGATGCCTTCAATCAACATACTGCTGCCGCGCGAAACCATGAAGGCGACCATCGCGCAGCCGGCCGCCGCGCCGAACGATTCACCCACCTCCACGCGCCAGGCGACATTTCCAATGGGCAGAATCGCCGTCCAAAGCCAACTGTAAATCGCCCAAAACGGATAGCCCGGCGGGTGCGGAATGCCTGCGTAAAAAGAGCCGGTGCAAAGTTCGCCCGAGTCTTCCAACGTCAATTCTGGCGCGAGTGTGTAAAGGTAAATTGCCCAGACAACGATGAACGTGATGCCCATGACAATCCAGTCGATCGGTCGGAACAGGGGGGGAACCTTTACCGGAACCGGTTTGGGCGCGGGTTTGCTTGCGATGCCCGGTTTGGGCGCTTTGTTTTTTCCCATGTTCGACTTTGGCTTTTCCATTGTGCGTCAATTCGTTGATTTAATGAACGGTGTCAAACGGATACTAGAATTGGAAAAGGCACCGTTTGTCCATTCAAAAGTGAATCCACTTAGACTGTTTTGTCCCTTATGAAAATCATCAGCGTAGGCAGCGGAGTCCTGATTGCAAACAATCAGGCGAGCTGACTCGGTAATAATCGGGCCGCTGGAAAGACCGT
>JBEKZT010000195.1:0-4196 GCA_049509595.1 Verrucomicrobiota bacterium | reverse complement strand
CTCCGTGCGTAGGTAGCGGGTGAACGGCGTGTTGCTGTCCAAATCAATCAAATCCACCGAACGGCCAATCAAATCACTGACGCGCGCGCCCATGCGATAGAAAACCGACGGCGGCAGGCCGGAAACTGCCAGATCGAGATCGGAAACGGCATCACCCGTCCCATGTGCAGCAGAGCCGAAGACGTAAATTTCCCGTGCGCCGGCGGTTTTGAGTTCGGCGGCGGCGCGTTTGATTAAAATGTCTGTTTCGGTGCTCACGGTTACAGTTGATTGTGCGTCTTTTGAGTCTGAAAGTCAAAGTTTTAAGAAATGCGTCTTCACTTCCAAATAATTGGATTGGCGTGAAAAATCCTCTCGTGCGCGAATCCTAAAGGCAAAACTCCCGGAGCCGGGCGGCGGGTGCAATGTGGAGCGCAGCCGGATGAGGCGAGCAATACATGACGCGGCGACCGGCGACATATAATCGAATTTTGGATTCGCGCACACAGCCCATGCTATGAATTTTTGCCATACGCTTTACCCCTAATTTTCGTTAGGACTTGGGGTGCGCGCAAATGTCACGCTATTTTCAACAGTCGCGGACACGGACATAATTTTTCCGAGTCCGCGAACAGTCCACCGTTGCGTTCAGTCTCCGGCAACATCCGGAACAGTCCATGTCCAGTCCACGACCACAGACAATCCATGTCCCTGGACAGTCAGCGAACCGCCCACGACGATGCCACGCGAGATACCAACTTGGATGCGAAGCCAGCTATGGCGGCAGTTGCATACGTTCACGCCAACCATGAAACGGCGTTGAAGTGAACGCCTTGGAAACCTCATTTGCGACGAGACACCATCCCCTTACCGTCGTAGAGGCCAGACCGGCACAGACACGCCGAGGCGACAAAAGCGACAAAAGGCGGCCATCAACTTGCCGCAATTTGGCAAGACTTATAAACTCCGTTCAACACATTTCAACATCCCGACTCCGCGTGAATCGCCGTCTCATGGTATGGCTCGCTGCGCGTCGTCAAGGTTGTGCCTTCGGCCTCCACCTATGACTACGCTCGCTTCGCCAAAACCCGATGGCGATTAGGCTTTCACGCTGGAAGCCTCACGGTCGTTGGTGAGAAAGTAAATATTGGCGAAGTTCATTCATGTCTTGCGCTTTGCTGCTTTGGCGGGCTTGGTTTGCGAAAGTTCTTTCTCCAATTGTGCGATGCTTGGCAGCGCGCTCTGGAGTTTCTTCGGCAGGGCGCGCGTAAGCTGGTAGTCGGAAACGCCGATGGCTTTGTCCATGCCGCGCAGGGCATACTCGGCGACGATTTTGTTTTTTTCCTCACAGAGAATGAGGCCAATGGAACGCTGATCGGAGGCGTGTTTCAGCCGGTCGTCCACGGCGTTCAGATAAAAATTCATCTTGCCGGCATATTCCGCTTTGAACGGGCCGACTTTCAGATCAATGACGACGAAGCACCGCAGCTTGAGATGGTAGAACAGCAGGTCTATGTAGAAATCGTTATCGCCGACTTCCATGTGAACCTGACGACCAACGAAGGCAAAGCCGGTGCCGAGTTCCACGAGAAAATGCTGGAGGTGGCGGAGCAGGCCGGTTTCGAGTTCGCGCTCATGGAAGGGTTTTTCCAGCGTGAGAAAATCGAAAACGTAGGGGTCTTTCAGAAGCTGTGACGCGAGGTCGGACTGCGGCGGCGGCAGGGTGCGTTGGAAATTCGTGACGGCCTTGCCGTGACGTTCGTGCGCGCGGCTTTGAATCTGGAGTGAGAGGACATCGCGGCTCCAGCCGTGCTCGAAGGCCTGCCGGGCATACCAAAGGCGCGTGGGCAGGTCTTTCACTTTCTGGATGAGAATGACGTTGTGCGCCCAGGTCAATTGGGCAACGGCTCGTTGCCAAATTTGGGCGTCGTCGGATTCGGCAGATAATTGGGACACGGGCGACGGCCCTTTTTTACCGTCGGTGGAATCATCTGACAATTTGGCAACCGCCCGTTGCCAAATTGGGCCGAAGGCGGGGTATTCAGCAAAAAACTGAATCATCAGGCGCAGATTGCGCGCGGAGAAACCCTTCACCTCCGGCAAGTCGTTGTGCAGGTCGGTCGCGAGCCGGGGCAGGACGGCAGCGCCCCAACCTTCCTTTTTCTGCCGCTCCGCCAGCACGCCGCCGATTTCCCAATAAAGCATGAGCATGCTGGCATTGCCCGCCATCGCGGTGCGCACTTGCGCGGTGCGGATGCGCTGCTTGATGTCGGCCAGCAGCCCGGCGTAATTCCCGACGGTGGCGGACGAAATCGGTTTTTTCTTTGGAATGAGTTTGCTCATGCGACAAGCATTAGAATGTGTTCATCCAGAATGTGATTCAAGTCAATGTTCCCTTCACCCTGACATTTCAAACAACCGCGTTATTCGTCGGCACGCTTCGGTCAGCGGTTCGGCGAGCGGAACGACCGCCGCCGTGCCGTTGACGGAAGCGCAACGCGACTGCGTTTTCCATTTTGTGCCGCGACGAGCGCGCGTGAAGCCACAGCGGAACGTGCGTTGGTCGCGGCGATGTTTCACGATGTTTGATTTGATGCTCCGTTGTCTTTCAACATTCTTATGTTTGCGATGCGCGGGCCGCGCTCCGGTTTTGTGGACGGCTGGAATGAGGTGGGCGCGCTGATCTCTGGTGACGGCTGCGGTGCGGGTGTCACAGTTTGAATTGTCGCCGGGGTGGCGTGGGCATATTTCCTCCGTTTGCGTCGCTTGCCGCCGTCCAACACGATGCGTCCATATTCCGCCACGCGCGCGATACTGGTTTTCACGCCTTGTTGTTCCAACAATTCCGCAACCGACCGATAGGATGCTCTTTTGGAGCGCAACATCACGATAAATTCATGGTATGGTTTGAGCGCATGAAACGGGATGCGGCTTGGGGCGGGTTGAAATTGCTCCGCAATTTTTCGCAGCACTTCGGAATCGGGTGTTGTGGTTGATGTGTTCATAATTGTTGGGCGTCATGATTGAAAATGCGATGCCAAAACTTCGACGAGTCGCTTGTGAGGTGTTTTGCGGGATGTTGCAGTGACTGTTGCTCGGACTGCGACATTGCCGTTGCCAGATGGTTGCGCGCCAGATTGCGAGTTGTCTCGCGAGTTGCTCGTGCGGAAATTCGGCAGCGTTGCGATTTCCACCGCCCAGCAATTGCCGGGAAATTGTGCGGAAGTGAGCGAGACATCTCGCCAGAATTCTTGTGGGATGGTTCGCGGCCATTGCGCGACCGTCTCGCGGGATTCCGCCGATTCGTCGTCGAGCGATTGGCGAGCGATTGGCGAGCTGCGAAAGCCTAATAAAAATTAGGGGTAAGGCTTGTTTTGCATAAAGGGGCAATTCCATGACGTGCGCTTGCACTGCGTTTGATAAATTGTTGCACTGGATTTTTCGCACTTCGTGAATGTGAGCGTGCAATTTGGTGGTGCAATTCGTGGCGCGAAATTTAAGCACATTGCCGTTTGCATTTCGGAGGCGACATCGGCTGCGGTCTGATTGTTGCGGGTGAAAAGGCGTCATGGTTCGTCCATTGTTTCGTCGTCATCGTTCCACGTCTGTTCGACCTCGATGCCAATGATCGGCGGCGGTGATTGTATCGGCGCTTGCATCGTGAAGATGATGGCGGGAGTGACCGTGGTTGGGTTTCCTTTCAGCCGTTTCTGCAAGCCGCCACTGAATATCCAACCAACGGCCAGCAGCGCCAGCCAGACAAACACCAGGTAGAGATAAACGCCGTAATCCGAGATTAGGGTGTCCAGAGTGTTGAATATGGGATTAAGCACATCAGCCAGATTTAGTTTCATGACTCGCCCTCCGTTGATTTTATGATGGCGAGGATTGCTGCTTTGAGTGGTGCCGGAAGTTTTTCCCAAGCGGTGACTATTCGGGACAGTTCAGGGCTTAACCGGACTGAAATTTGTGAGTCCCTTTGTGAGTCACCATCACAATTCCCTTGTAAAATATGGCGGAGAGAGGGGGATTCGAACCCCCGATACGGCTTTTGACCGTATAACGGTTTAGCAAACCATCGCCTTCAGCCACTCGGCCATCTCTCCGTCTTTAATTATCAATGACTTGCAACGAACCGTTCCGATTAATTCGACAATCTAATACTATCTTGATACTAGTTGCATGAAACAGAGACAACCAGAAACAAATGCCGCCAA
>JBEKZT010000194.1:0-4198 GCA_049509595.1 Verrucomicrobiota bacterium | reverse complement strand
CGCATTTCCTTGAAAAAGCCAATAAATCCGGGATTATGCGCCTTCAGGGGACGTGTTCCTTGCCCCAAGGTGTTCATTCCCTGCCCGCAAGGATCAAGGAGGTTGCCGGCAAGGATCAAGCACCTTGCCCGTAAGGAGAGGTCTCCTTGCCCGTAAGGATCATGATACTTGCCCGCAAGGAACAGGGCACTTGCCCACAAGAAGAGGTCTCCTTGCCCGTAAGGATGAATCATCTTGCCCCAAGAATTGTTCCGGCGGTGTGGGGCGAAGCTTTTGGGGTCGCGCGTCAAGCCCGGAAGGTCACGGATGAGGCTTGGGAAGTCATCAGCGGAATTCCAGAATCAATCCCCCTTTTCACCGATTGGAGACTGAGGCTTGGCTGACTAAAAATCATTCCTGCGGATAAACCAAAATCCGGTCATGCACGATGATGATCAAGTCATTTTTCTTGTCGCCAGTGACATCCGCCACGAGCGCTTCACGCGGTTCGGGCAGGCCGTCCTGGGTTCCACGAAAGGTATGCTGTTCAAACACCGGCCAGCGATCAACGGGAACCAGCTTGTGATTTGAATCAAAGGCGACAAGGTCCAGATAATTTTTTGCCGTTTCCATAAATACGAGGTCCTTGCGCCCGGAACCGTTCAAATCGCCTGCGACCACGTCGTTCAAATAACCATCCTTGATCGGCGTATCATAACCGTCGAGCGTTTTCAGTTCCCAGACATCTCCCGCCAGCGGCAGCCATGCGACGGTGTTTTGCCCAAGAAACGCCACACTTTGAACGTTGGTGCCGCCGAGTGCGACTGTTTGCAAGCCGCTGAAATCCGAAACCGGCAGTTCAATGTTGCGCGTCACCTGCCATACGCCGTTGCTGTCACGATTGCACAGCGTCAATTGATTGTATTCCGCATCGAACAGAAAAATCGCCGGCACGGCGCTGGTGCCGCTGGAAACCGCCGTCGCCCCGACGATTCGCGAATCGCTGGCCGCGCCGTTGATCTGGTCTTTCACGCGAAAAACCCAGGGTGCGTTGGTCGTCGCATTCTGGGTTTGCTGTTCGAGCACGACGGCGCGCACAAAATTTTTCTGCGGCAGCAGCAACTCCGGCTTGCCGTCGCCATCCACATCCGCCGATGCGAGCCACGGCTGGTCAATCGCGCCGCCGGGCGGATCAACATCTTCTTCATCGAAACTGCCGTCGGCTTTTTGCAGCAGCACCTTGATTTTTTCATACGGAATCAACACGACCAAATCCGCCAGGCCGTCCTGATTCACGTCCTGAATCGCAAGGGTTGCCGGATTCGATTTGAAACTTTCGGAAAGTTTCTGCGTCCGCGTTTTGCCGTCCGCCGTGCGCGTCAGCAAAAAACGCTGGCCGCCCCGATCCACAATCACCGCCAGCGTCGGTTTTGCGCCGGCACGCAAGGCACCGACCGCCATTACGAGGGGCTTGCCGTCGAATGGGATCAGCGTCGGAAACGGCAGACGACCGTTTTTATCAAATTGCGTCATGCCGACGGCGTTTTCGTCGCCGCTCAACAGGAAAATTTCCGGATGACCGTCACCGTTCCAATCCGCCGCCGCCAACTGGCTCACCCCGGCCAGAGACGGAAATATTTTCGGCGGCGCCAGCGAGCCATCCGGCTGTTGCAAATAGACCGTCAGTTGTCCGCTTTCCGGTTCGGCGACGAGCAAGTCCGGCCGGCCATCGCCGTTGACATCTGCCCAAAGCAGTCCGCGTTGCGCCATGTCCGTTTTGTTTAGCGGCAGAATTTGAAATTGTCCCTGACAGAGCGCGCCGGACAAAACTTCCGCCGGCACGCGCGTGAATTCCGAGACTTCCGCGCGCCCGGAGTTTTGCGCGATGGTTACGATGTAATTTGTCGCACTGCCGTCCAAATTGTCCGCGCAATAGGCGTGAATGGGCTGCGATTTGAAATAAATTTCCGGGCCAAGCTGGCCGGCTGAATTTTGCAACCGGAAACGCAACGGTGTCGGACTGTCAAAATCCACCAGCAGCAAATCATTTCGTCCGTCGCCATTGACATCCGCGATTTGGACTGATTTCGGCGTGCCCGAATACGGAATTTTCTGCGGTTCGCCCAGCGTGTGATCCGCGTTTTGCGGCAAAAAATAAAGCGCGCCATTGTCGCCGAGCAAAACCAAATCCGTCCGGCCATCGCCGTTCAAATCGCCGGCGGCCAGGGCATTCGCGTCCATTTGTCCATCCTCAATGTGCCAGATTTTGGGCGCACTCCAGCCATTTGTGCCTTCATTGTAAATGACCTCAAGGTCTTTGGCATCGCCGTAATAAGCGATATCGGGGCGACCATCGCCGTTCAAATCGGTCACAACCATCGCCGCAATGCGTTCGTCGGCCGGAATAGAATCAATGCGAAAACGCGCGCCGGGCGGCAGTTCGTTGATTTCCAGTTTGCGTTCTACATTTGCAGCGCCATTGGTTTTTCCGGTCAGATTGTAAAGCACATCGATTTTCGAGCGGAGATTGTTTGCGACAATGAGGTCGTTCAAACCGTCGCCATCCAAATCCGCCGCGTGCAACAGGCCGATTTGTTCGTCAATGGGGTAAATTTCCCGACCGGTGAAACCAACCGTGTTCGTGTTCTGACCTTGAACGTTGAAAATAAGATTGAAAATGAACGCCGATAAAAAAGCGGCGCGACGCACAAAATTCTTCACTTGCATAATCGTAATGAAAAATGCCACCGGCTGGCGCGCTTTGCCAGATTATTCGCCAATGAAGTGCAGTGCAACGTGGCGTTCGTGATCGCGAAGACGATGTTCCCACAAAAAAATGCCCTGCCACGTGCCAAGCACGGGGCGGCCATTTTGAACTGGAATGCTTAAATTCACCGTCGTCAATGCGGTGCGAATGTGTGCGGGCATGTCGTCGCGGCCTTCGATCGTGTGAGTGAAAAGCGGATCACCGTCGGGTGCGAGTCGCACAAAAAATTTCTCCAAATCCTGCCGCACATCCGGACTGGCATTTTCCTGAATCAACAGCGAAGCCGAGGTGTGCCGCAAATGAAGCGTGAGCAAACCGCTTTTGAAATCACCGCGCTCAATCCACCTTTCAACTTCGCGCGTGAATTCATAAAGCCCGCGACCGCGTGTCCGAATGCTCAACTCGTGAAAAGCCTGACGCAGCATTTTGAAATCGCACCGGCCATCCGGCATATCACTGAGAATCCACCGGCGCGCCCTTTTCGCTCAACACTTTTTCCAAATCAGGATTGCGCGGCTGCCCGACAGCGAGCGCCTTTTCATAATGCCAGCGCGCAAGTTCAACCAGCGGCGGTTGCTGGCTGATGTAGACGACGGCGAGATTATTATGCGCCGGGCCGTAATCCGGATCAATCTGGACAGCTTTGCGCAGCGCAGTTTCCGCCTGCGCGCGCAATCCTTTTTGCGCAAGCGTCACGCCGAGATAATTTTGAATCTCTGCATTTTGCGGATCAATTTTTGCAGCGCGTCCCAATGTGTCAAGTGCGTCGTCATATTTACCCTGAAGAAATTGAAGGTGGCCGAGGATCGAAAGGTCGTAGGCATCGTTTGGATTTTGCGCGAGGGCTGCGCGAATATGTTGTTCAGCAGCGTCGAGCTTGTTCATCTCCAATTCAATCGCGGCCAGATTCGCCAGCACCAGCGCGCTGTTTTTATCACGCTCTAAAATTTGCAGGTAAGCGGCCTCGGCCTTGTCGAATTGTTTCTCGGAAAAATAATTTTGCGCGTCAGCGGCCAATGTCGCCGTGTCGGCGGGCAACTCACGGACGGAGGTATTGCCTGCTTCGGGATTGGCGGTGATTTGCGGCGATGGCTGCTTGAACAGGGCCAGTTCTTCCGGCGTGTAAGGAATCACCTGCGCTTCGTCCACAGAAACCCGCGCGCGCAGTGTTTCGACTTCATGACTCAGCTCGTCAATTTGCGCCGCCGCGTTTTGATCTTTGTTTCCGTAAATTTCTTTATTTGCGTTGCCCAACTTTTCGAGCAAGTCGTCCCGTTCCCGCGTCAGCTCCTGGATGCGCTTTTCGTATTCCGCCTGGCTCGGCGATGGCGAAGCTGGCGGCGAAGTCACCGCCATGGACTGCAGTTGGCGCACACGGTTTTCCAGCGCCGATTTTTCCAGCCAACTCACTTCCGCCTCCGATTGCAATCGCGCAATTTGTATGCGCGCTTG
>JBEKZT010000193.1:0-4201 GCA_049509595.1 Verrucomicrobiota bacterium | reverse complement strand
GGATTTCGATGGACTTGTAGATGGCCATCATGATTTTCAAATCGCGCAGACCTTCTTCACCCGGCACTTTTGTCGGCGTGTTGGTCATGATGCAACGCGCGAAATTGTCCATCTCGGTGGCAAAATGATCCAGTTGTCCCATGTTGATTTCCTTGCCGTCGCTGCGTATGCCGTGATTGCCGTCGTAGTAAAAGCCGGGTTTCAATTCAAACCAACCCTTGTCGGCGATGGCCCTGTAACCTCCAACGAGGCTGCTGTTATAGCTCGCGCTGCAATAAGAAATCACTCCGCTGGGAAATTTCGCCTGCCAGACGATGGTTTCCTCCACTTCCTTGAATTTTTCAAAGTTGGTTTTGGTTTCCATTCCGGAAACAACCGTTGGTTCTTCGCCGCTTATAAAGCGCGTGGCCTGCAATGCATAAATGCCCACGTCCATGAGCGCGCCGCCGCCGGACAACGCTTTGTGCAGCCGCCATTGAGTAAGGTCGTTGCCCAAGGAAATATCGAAACAGGCCTCGATGATTTTCAAATTGCCGAATACTTTTTCGCGCGCCAGCCGCATGCACTCCAGATTGTTCAGATCAAACTGGCAGCGGTAGGCTACGGCCAGCATCCGGTTAGCCGACTTGCAGGCGTCAATCATCTGCTGGCATTTTTCAGGCGTCGCTTCCATTGGTTTCTCGGTCAGCACATGTTTGCCGGCCCGCGCCGATTTGATGGTGTGTTCGGCATGAAGTCCGTTGGGCGTGACGACATAGACAACGTCAATGTCGGGATTGTCCGCCATTTGCTCCATCGTGTCGTAATTGTAAATGTTCCTGTCGGGAATGTTGTATTGCGCCTTCCATTTTTCGGCCTTGGCCGGATGGCCGGTGATGATGCCGGTCAATTTGCAGTTTTTGGTTTTTGGAAACGCGGGGGCGATTTGATGTGTACTCAGGCTGCCGAGACCGCAAATGGCGAAGCCGAGTTTCGGTTCGGCCACCTGCGCGAGGGCGCGGGTCACGGCGGTGCTAATGAAGGGCGCGGTGATTGCAAGCGTTGCGGTTTGTTTGATAAATGAGCGGCGACATTGAAGTTTCATAAGTAAAAGGCGGACGTTATTGTTGAAGAAAAAAGAACAGGGAATTCATTGTGCCGACTATGCACCCGGTCCGGCTTCAATTCAATTGCAAAACTTCATCCGCGCGTCGGTTTGGGGTGGGCGTTGTCAGCCGCCAGTTCACCTCGTCAAAACGAAAATTATTTGTCTTCGGGATTGATGAATTTGAATGTCACTGCAGCGAGCGCTGCGGCAGCGAAATCACCGATAAGATAAATCCAGAAGTTTGCGGCTTTTTCCAGATGCATGACTGTGATGCCAGTGGCGATGGCGGGATTGAACGCACCGCCGGAAATGCCGCCAAACGCAAAAGCCATCACGACAACCGTAAAACCGATGGCGAGACCATAATTCGAATTGCCCGCCGTGGCTTTGGCCGTGGCGACATTCAGCACGACATAGCAAAGTGCGAATGTCCCGATGAATTCGGCAATGAGCGCGGGAACAACATTGATTTCCTGCGGCGTCACGGTAGGGTGACCTTTCAAATATAGCACGACTTGAGAAGCGGCAAGCGCGCCGAGAATCTGCGAAATCCAGTAGGCCGGAACATCCGCTATCGGACAGCGTCCGCGCAACCATACGGCGAGAGTGACGGCGGGATTGTAATGTCCACCGGAAACATGGCCGCCAGCATAAACCAAAACCATTAAGACCGAGCCAATGGCCAATGGCGCGAGGCTGCCGATGCCGCGATCAATAACGACCATGCCCACGGTGAGCACGAACAGGAACATACCGATGAATTCCGTTAGATATTTTTTCATAAGCAATTAAGCCTACGCAAAGGGCCACCGACATTCAATTATGTTTGCGTTCACGGATAAACTATTTGATAGCTAACGAACGCGATGTCGCGGCTATCTGGCGACCACGACGGCACATTGATTGTCCCCTGCCCGCCGAACAATTTCGCGAGCACGCGAATTTTTCTGTCCGAAAGCGTCATTAACCGCAACACCACGTCTTGATTTGCCGGATGACCTTTCACGTCGTTTGCGTATGAAAGAAAAACAATCCACTGACCGTTTGGTGACGGATGCGCGAACCAGTTGTTGTATTCGTCGGACGTGATTTGCTCCTGCTCCGAGCCGTCCGGCTTCATCCGCCAGATTTGCATGGTGCCGGTGCGTTCGGAATTGAAATAAATGTATTGTCCGTCCGGAGAATAATCCGGACCGTCATCCAAACCGGGCGCGGTGGTCAAACGTGTCTCCTCTCCGCCGTCCATTGGAATTGTGTAAATGTCAAATTCAGTGTTTCGCTCCGCGCAATATGCGAGAGTTTTGCCATCGGGTGACCAGCCGTGCCAATAGGACGGAGCGAGCGGTGTGATCAAACGAGGTTTGCCGCCGTCAATCGGCAGCACGTAAATTCGCGATCCGCCTTCTTTTGTCTGGTCACTGATGGTAAACCATTTTCCGTCCGGCGAAATACCGTGATCGTTGTTGCAGCGAATCTGCTGGCCGGTGTCCAAAAGTTCCGGCGTTCCGCTTTTGGCGGGCAATTTGTAAATCCGTCCATTCTTGTTGAAGAGAAAATAGGTTCCGTCGCGTGACCAGTTCGGCGCTTCAATGTGATCGCGGGTGTGGTAAACCACCGTCCGGTCGGTTGAGGCAATGGCAATTGTTTCCAGCGTGCTTTCAATATTTGTTCGGCCATCGGTAATTGGCGGAACTATTTTGAGTTCAACCTTTGAAAAAACCGCGCGCTCGATGGTTTTGTTATCGTGCGCGCAAACAGCAAGACCGACGTAAAACGGCTCTTTGAATGGAAGTTTATACATGTCACCCGCCGGATGCAGTTCTTCGCCCGCCAAGGCAACGGACATTGAAACATAATCGCCGTGCTTTTCAATGCCCACGCGTTCGGGCGCAGAAATGTCCGACTGAATCTCATGCGTCGTATTGCCGTCCGTTTCCCGATATTGAAGCGCCGTCAATCCTACGCCATGAACGGCCACATCCACATACGCCGAATTTGCGTCAAGCGATTGGCGAATCATCAGGCATGCTTTGCGATGCGGATTACCGCCGGTGCCGAGGAATTTGATGTTCGCCGCGAGCGTAAAGTCACCGGACATTGTGATCCAGACATAATGAAATGCGTCATTTGTAAACCACATGTTTTCGCCGCCGCCCGCGATGAGATACTCGCCTTTGGCCGGGTCAAAATCCACCCAGCCGGGCTTGGCAACATTGCCGATGTCCTGATGATCGGAAAAAATTCCGACCTGGCCGAAAACAATTTTCGCACTCATGAATAAAATAATTAAAACCGAAGAGCCGATTTTTTTCATAATTTGAATTTTGGTGTAGGTTTTACCGTTTCACCGTTACAAGATAATGAACGTTCTGCGGAATTTGCTGCGTCACTTGCGAGTGTGAACATGGATAAGACAATGCTGGTTATCAAAATTGGAAGGGCGGATTTCATGCGCGCTTTTACACAAATGTGTTTCGTTTCGCAAACTATAAATTTACATCATCAGAACTGTAAAATGCACGGCGTGGGCGCGAATTGACGGCGAAATTTCCGCTGCCTTATTGATTTGGCGGCGGTATGGCGTGCTGTTGTTCAAAAGCATCGAAATTACCGTCATCGGAAGTTTCATACCAAGCGCTGCCATCAGCTAATCCATAAACCCGTTCCCACTTTCCGTCAGGAGTTTGACGAGGATTCTCTTCGCGAATTAATATTGCTTGAGGATATTGACCATCGGTCATACCAACATTTACAAGTTCAAAATTATCAATGATGTTAGTCCAAGACTGTGGCAGCTCTTTTGAATCGCCCACCACTTGAATCAAGTTTGTTGGAAACGCACCATTGTTTTCGTCTGCAAATATCTTCATCGCCAATTCGATTTGTTTTGAGTTGTTGATGGCTTCAACACGCTTCTTGTTGAACAAAGCCTGTTCAGGGCTTGGCAATGATTGAAGCGCCTGGTTTGCGTCGGCCAATTCTTTGCTAATCCGGCGGTTTTCTTCGCGCAATTCCCCAAGTTCATCAACTTGATTGCGAAGCATTCCAACTTCACCACGCAATTTGAGCAATTCATTCATTTGCTCGTCCGAAAGTGATTTGACATCGCCGATA
>JBEKZT010000192.1:0-4216 GCA_049509595.1 Verrucomicrobiota bacterium | reverse complement strand
CCCAAATTTCCGGCGTCGGTAAAAAGACCGCCGAACGCATTATCGTGGAATTGCGCGACAAAATCGGCGCGGCGGGCGCGTGGGAAGCCGCGAGCGCGAAACATTCACTCTCTCCGGAAGACCAAAAACTCAATGATGCCGTGCTTGCGCTGATGGCGCTCGGTTTCAAGCAAATTGAAGCACATGACGCCGTGCGGTCGGCGCAAATATCGCTCGGCTCAAAAGCAACAGTTGAAAATCTTGTGCGCGCGTGCTTGAAAAAAGGAGCGTGATGGCTGAAGTGAATTCAACGGCGGAAAGTGCGGCGGCACTAAAAAAGAAATCCGGTGTCGTCGTGCCGAACGCACCAAAATTTTCCCAACGACTCGGCGCGTGGATTATTTGGGCGGCGTTTACCTTGATTTCGGCAACGTTGCGTTATCGCGTCAATGACCCGCACGGATTCATGGCGCGCAAAGATTTTGGCCAGGTGATTTACTGCATCTGGCACAACCGCCTCGCATTGTGCATGAAACTTTATTTTGCTTTTGGAATTAAACGCTGTCAAACCGCCGGGCTCGCGGGACTCATCAGCGCAAGCCGCGATGGCGCGTTCCTCGCGGCAATTCTTGAATGCTTCGGCGTCCAGCCCGTGCGCGGTTCGAGCAGCCGCCGAGGCGGTCAGGCGTTGCTCGAATTGACGACTTGGGCGGAGCGTGGCTACGACCTTGCCATCACGCCCGACGGCCCGCGCGGCCCACGTTACATTGTGCAGGAAGGCGCGATCGCGCTGGCGCAAGTGACCGGCCTGCCGATTGTGCCGGTGTCCTATCATTTGAATTGGAAAATTCAATTGAAAAGTTGGGATCGCTTTCAGATTCCGCTGCCATTTTCAATTTGCGAAATCACCGCTGGGACAATTTTCCAAGTGCCGCGCGACATTTCGGACGCCGAACGCGAGGAATTGCGGAGACAACTCGAAGCCGAACTGCGCGCGATAACCAAAGACTGAAATTGGTTGAATTGATGAATCGTTGAATGGAGAAGAACAGCCAATTTAACAATTCAACGGCTTAACGATTTAACGAACAAAATGATCGCCCGCGTCAGCCTGGAAATCGCGCTGCGGAAGGAATTTGATTATTTCATTCCGCTGGAACTGGCGGGGCAAGTCGAAGTCGGCACGCGCGTGCAAGTGCCCTTCGGTTCATCTGGCGCGCGGAAAATTTTTGGAACCGTCACCGCGCTCGCGGAAGAATCGGCGCACACGAAGCTGAAGCCGATTCTCAAAGTCATTGGCGCGCAGACTTTGGTGACGCCAAAGGTTTTGAAGCTCGCGCGCTGGATCGGCGAATACTATTGCTGCGCACCGGAGACCGCGCTCAAAAGTGTTTTGCCCGAAGCGATTCGCAAAGAAAAGGACGGCTGGAAAAAACAATTGTTTGTCCGCGCGCTGCATTTGAGCGGTGAATTTCCGAAATTGCCGAAACGCCAGCAGGACGTTTGGAACATCATCGAGGAACGCCGTGAAATTTTGCTGGCAGAATTGCTTGAGCTTGCCGAGACGACAGCCGCCACGGTTCGCAAACTTGAAGATCGCGGATTGGTTGAAATCACTTCGGAAATTTCCGAGCGCGATCCTTATGCGCGCGAAACCATTTTGCCGACGCAAAATATCGTGTTGAATTCCGCGCAAGCAAAAGCGTTGGGCGAAATCACGAAGGCGATGGATGCTGAAAATTCTTCGCACACTTTTCTGCTTCATGGAGTGACCGGCAGCGGCAAAACCGAAATTTATCTGCAGGCGCTCGCACATGCGCTGGAGCAAGGCAAAGGCGCGATTGTGCTCGTGCCGGAAATTTCGCTGACGCCGCAAACCGTTGAGCGTTTCAAGGCACGTTTTAGTTCCGGAAAATTGCAGACGCTCGTTGCGGTTTTGCATTCGCATTTGTCCGCCGGCGAGCGCCACGACGAGTGGCACAAGATTCGTCAAGGTCGCGCGCGCATCGTCATCGGCGCGCGATCGGCAATTTTTGCGCCGGTCGAACCGCTCGGCCTCATCATCGTGGACGAGGAACACGAGACAAGTTACAAACAGGAGGAAGCGCCGCGCTATCACGCGCGCGACGTCGCGATCATGCGCGGGCAAATGGAAAACGCCGTCGTCGTGCTCGGCTCGGCCACGCCGTCGCTGGAAAGTTTTTACAATTGCAAACGCGGAAAATTTTCGCTGCTCGAATTGCCGGAACGCGTGGACAATCAAAAAATGCCACACGTCCGCGTCGTGGACATGCGGCAGGCCGCGCACAAGGAAAAAGGCACGCCGCTTTTTTCGCCGCAACTCAAGGAAGCCATCACGCAACGGCTCGAACGCGGCGAGCAGACGATTCTGTTTTTGAACCGGCGCGGCTATTCGACTTCGTTGCAATGCCCGAAATGCGGTTATGTTTGCAATTGCCCGAATTGCAGCCTCGCGCTCACGTTTCACCGGCAGGAACAAAAACTCGCCTGCCATATTTGCGGCCACGTTGAAAAAGTTCCGTTGGTTTGCCCGAACGAGAAGTGCAAAAATCCCGCGATCCGTTTTTCCGGTACGGGCACGCAACGCGTCGAGGAGACGCTCGCGAAACTTTTTCCCAAGGCGCGCATCCAGCGCATGGACGCCGACACGATGAAGCGTAAGGATGATTACCGCAAAGTCCTCGGCGATTTTCGCGCGGGCAAGACCGACATCCTTGTCGGCACGCAGATGATCGCGAAGGGACTGCATTTTCCGAACGTCACGCTCGTCGGCATCATTTACGCCGACCTCGCGCTGCATCAGCCGGATTTTCGCGCGGGCGAACGCACCTTCCAGTTGCTCACGCAGGTCGCCGGTCGCGCCGGCCGCGGCGACGTCGAGGGCGAAGTTTTTGTGCAGGCGTTCGCGCCGTTTCATCCGGCGATCCAATACGCGCGCCGCCACGATTTCAACGGTTTTTACGAACAGGAGATCGAATTCCGCGAACAACTGAAATATCCGCCCGTCAGCCGCGTCGCGTTGCTCACGCTCAAAGGCCGCAACGAGGAAAAAGTGAAATTCTCCGCCGAGCATTTGAAAAAAATCCTTGAGTCCAAAGTCCAAAGTCCAAAGTCCAAAGTTGCCGCGGGCGAAACGACTTTAGACATTGGACTTTGGCCTTTGGACTTGATTATCGCCGGGCCGGCGCCGGCGCCGTTGTTGCGCGCGGAAACTTTTTATCGCTACCAGATCATGCTGCGGACGCGGGCGATGAGCGCGTTGAGCCGCGAACTGGCGCGCATTATTCAATCGCTGGCGTTGCCCGAAGACGTCACGCTGGCCGTGGACATTGATCCGGTGAATTTGGGGTGAGACGACTACGCGGTGACTTGCTCGTAGGAAAAACTTGGGATGCCCGCGCGATCTTTCGCGTGTTCAATCGTCATGGAGCAGATGTTTCCGTCACGGTCGAGGTCAAGCAGCGTGTTCTCGTCCAGATCGCGCGTCTCCGCCACCGCACCGGGCCGAAGCTCGATGTGCAGCGTATCCGTGTCTTCAAAGTATTTTACTTTCATAACGAGAACGAACGGTCGAAAAACGCATTATGCACCGTTTCACCGTCTGGCAGCAGTATAACACGCAAAAATTTTCCGTCCATCTCGGAAATCCGCGCCCAACGCCGAATCCGCCCATCCGCTTGAATTATTTCTTTCAATGGCTGGCGAATCGCCTGCTCAATCCATTCATCGCGAATCATCACGCGGTCCGGACGCGTGCGCATGGCGAGAAAGTATTTTGTGCAATTCACGGCAAAATGTTAGGTATAACCCTTTGTGTTTAATCTTTACAACTTTTCCACCCATCGAATGAACAACATCACATAAAGCGCAATCGGCACTGACCAAAGCGTAGCCATTTTTTATAACTGCTTCCGCAATTAAAGCGTCATTGGGATTATTTTTCTGCTTTTTGCGGTCATTAAGTGCAGTAAGAATTTTGCCATAAGTGCGTCCGTCGGACACTCTGCATCCTCCCACACGCGAAATTACTACGACCATATGAGGCTTTCCTCCAATTATTTAGCAAGCACATACTTGCCATGAAAAAAGGCCTCTACCGGCAAGGCCATCCGTTTAATAATCCGTGATTTTTTCAATTAAAAAACAGGGCGTTGGAAACGCCCTGTTTTTGATAGCGATCTTTTTTTACATCATTCTTCACGGAGCCTGAGTCCGG
>JBEKZT010000191.1:0-4249 GCA_049509595.1 Verrucomicrobiota bacterium | reverse complement strand
TCGGGAAATACTTGCTTCAGTTTTAGGATCGCATCGCGCCGGAACTCGGCATGTGCGTAACAATTTCCCTTCCACAACGTCATCGGCCTGCCCGTCTGTTCCATCACCCACTGGCCGAGATTTTCGTCCGGCACGAACAAAATGTCCTTTTCGCGCGGCGCGGCTTTGACAATTTTTTCGGCGTTGCCGCTCGTCACGATCACGTCGCACAACGCCTTCACCGCGGCGCTGCAATTGATATAGGCAATCGTCCAAAAATTCGGATTCGTTTTTTGAAGCGCCGCCAATTTTTCTGCCGGACAACTTTCTTCCAGCGAACAGCCTGCGTCCTTGTCCGGCAGCACGACGATTTTGTTCGGGTTCAAAATCTTCGCCGTCTCGGCCATGAAATGCACACCGCAAAAAACAATTACATCTGCCGGCGTTTCGGCGGCTTGCTGTGAAAGTCCAAGCGAATCGCCGACAAAGTCCGCCACGTCCTGAATTTCCGGCACTTGATAATTATGCGCGAGAATGACGGCGTTAAGCTGCTTCTTAAGCGTAAAAATTTCTTTCGCGAGCGGTGTGAACCGTTCGCGCGTCATTGGCTGGCGAAGTTTCAATTGCTTAATTAGTTCAATGTCGGCCATGCCTGTCATAACTATACTCTTATAATTTACTGCTTCAAATCTTGTGCGTCAATTAACGTGCGCTCTTGTTTGTTGAGAATTTTCCATTCGCCAGCCAGTAAATCGCCCAGCCAAAAATTTGCAATCCGCACGCGCAGCAATCTTAATGTCGGATGACCAATGGTAGCTGTCATGCGCCGCGCTTGGCGATTTTTGCCCTCGATCAATTCCAAACCAATCCAGCAGTCAGGAACACTCTTACGAAAACGAATCGGTGGAACGCGCGGCGGAATTTTTGGTTGCGGTTCCAGCAGCCACGCGCGGCAGGGCAACGTTTTCCTGCCTTGAATCAAAATTCCCTTTTCCAATTTCTTCAAACTTTCCGGCGTCGGAATTTTTTCCACCTGCACCCAATACTCGCGCTCGTGCGCGTGGCGCGGATGTAACAGCTTCTCGTTCCATTCCGGTTCATCGCTCAACAACAGCAAACCTTCAGAATCCGCGTCGAGCCGTCCAATTGAATAAACATTTTTCGGAAAGCCAAATTCCGCGAGCGGTCGATTCGCCGGGCCCTCGCCGGTAAATTGCGACAGCACGCCGAACGGTTTGTTGAACGCGATGAGCATTGCGCAAAACTTTTAACCGCAAAAGAGCGCAAAGAACACAAGGAAAAATGTTTGGCTTTGTGTTCGCTGTGTTCTTTGTGGTTAAATTCTCTGCGTGATCCGCAACATCATTTTCGACTGGTCGGGCACGCTTGTGGACGATTTACCCGTCGTTTTGAAAGCATCGAATTTTGTCCTCATGCAGGCCGGCAAGCCGGAAATGACGCTGGAACAATTTCGTGCAGAATTTTCCCTGCCATTCACAAATTTCTATGACCGCCACACGCCGCGCGTACCGATGCCACAACTAGAACAATGGTTTCACGCCGAGTTCAAACGGTCGCAGGATTCAGTTTGTGAACTGCCGCATGCACGCAGCTTCCTCGAATTTTGCCGCGCAAAAAAAATCCGTACGTTTCTTTTGAGCACCATCCACGCCGATCATTTTGCCGAGCAATGCCGCGTGACCAGCTTTGATGATTTTCTGGACAGGTCTTACACCGACGTTTGGGACAAGCGTAAAAAAATCCATGAAATCCTCGCCGAAAATAATTTGAAGCCGGACGAAACGTTGTTTATCGGTGATATGGAGCATGACATCGAAACGGCCAAACATGGCGGTGTCCAATCGTGCGCCGTGTTGACCGGCTACAATACACTGGAGCAATTGCGCGCGGCCAAACCTGATTTGATTGTTGAACACCTCGCCGAATTACGTGATGTGCTGGAACAAAATGATTTTCATCTCAAACCGCTCGTGGAAAAAACCAAAGAAATGCACCCGCCGCTTGCCACGGTTGGCGCGCTGATTTTCAACGGCGCGGGTGAAGTGCTGATGATCCGCACGCACAAGTGGTCGAACCTCTGGGGCATTCCCGGCGGTAAAATCAAGTGGGGTGAAACATCCGAAGCCGCGCTGCGCCGCGAAATCAAGGAGGAAACCGGGCTTAAAGTGACGGACATCAAGTTTGTGCTCGTGCAAGATTGCATCCGCTCGAAGGAATTTTATCACGATGCACATTTTGTGCTTTTGAATTATACCTGCCGTTGCGTCAGAAAAAATCCGCGCGTCACATTGAATGATGAAGGTCGTGAATTCCGGTGGATTAAAATTACCGAAGCAAAGAAATTGAAACTAAACAAACCGACGAAAATTTTACTTGAAGCGGTCTTGAAACAGTGGAAATCCGACACCCAAAAATCTCGTGGCTAAAATCTCCATCATTGATCTCGAAGTTTTTTATCGCGTCGGCGTGCCGGACGAAGAACGCGCACAGCCGCAACGTTTGCTGCTCGCGGTGGAAATGGAATCTGATTTTTTGGCTGCTGCAAAAACAGATTCAATTGCGGACACAATTGATTATTTTGTCGTTTCGCAGCGGCTCTTGAAATTCGGCGACGGGAAAAGCTGGAAACTGATTGAAAAACTCGCCGCCGACATCTGCAACATGGTTTTGTCTGAATTCAAACCGCAGAAAGTCACTGTCGAGGTGAAAAAATTTCCGATTCCGCAGGCGCGGCGTGTCTCCGTCAGTTTAACAAGGTGGCGGAGCTGAATTTTTGCCCGTCCATCGTCTGCAATTTCCAGCCGGTTTGGTTCGCAATAATTTTCACCGCGCCGGAATCGCGCGTGTAAATCACGGGAATATTTTTGCCGGCCAGCCTGTCTTTCAATTCACGGCTCGCGCGGCGGTTTGCCGGAAATTCCGAATCGGCCACGACAATGACTTTCGGCTGAATTGCATCAAGCAGCGCGTCGCACAACGGCTCGCCTTCTTCGGGCAAACCGGCGATCACGATGTCCGCGCGCAAATCATTCGTATGCGAGAGCAATGCGCTCTGGCTGGCGCGGCTCAAATCGGACGACAGCAAAATTTTCGCGCCGTGAAAATTTCCCAGCAGGACGAGGGCGTTGTCGTCCGCATGGGGAAGGTTATTCGTCCCCGACGGCCACAAAACCTGCCAGACGCCGATTTTGTCGCCGCAATGTAAAGAGTAGTGGCGTGACGGCGGTTTTTCAAATTCTGCGACCGTTTCACGATACACGCCGGAACGGAATTTTACACTGCTCGTCCATAGTTTGCCGACGCCGAAAAGCTGATTGAGCAATTGCGCGCCGCCGCAATTTTGCGAATCGCCTTCGGTCAAAACGAGCCTCGGAATTTTGTTCACACCCTGCGTGCGCAGAAATGACTTGAGCGTGAACCCGGCGGCGCTTTCGTTGCCGCAACCAATCAGCCAGTCGCTTTTTCTTCCGGCGGCGTCCACGAAAACGGCGTGTCCGCCATCAAGCGGCAAAACGGTCAAATCAGTTTCGTTTCGTAAGTTTTCCCAGCGAAAAAAATAAATCGCGGCGATGATGATCAAAATGGCCGCGCCGGAAATTTTTCGGCGCGAGGTTTTCAACCAGCCGCTGAACGCGCCGATAAGGACGGCATAATAAATCCCGATTGTGAACCACGACGGTGCCGGCACGTAGAAAAATGCGCCGGGAATTCTTGTAAACCATTCGCTGACGGCAGTCATCGCGGACATGAAAAACCACGCGGCATTGTTGAAAAGTTCCGTAGCGAACGGAAACCACGCGCCATAAACGAGCGCGCCGAGGTTGCTCATCAGCGCGAGCGTGCCGAGCGGCACGGCGATCAAATTGGCCAGCGGCGAAACCGGGCTGAACAGGTGAAAGTATAGCGCGCTCAGGGGAATTGAGCCAATCCACGCAGCGAGCGAAAGTGAAAAATAGCGCGCAAGCATTCTTGAAATCCAAACCAGTGTGCGCCGCCAGGTTGGAAGCAGTTCGTCGGGCAAAAGCGGATCGTGACACAAAAGCTTGTCCGAAAATTTATTCCATTCCGGCAGCAGGAGTCCGATGACCAGCACGACAAAAAAAGAAAGTTGAAAGCTCGCTTCAAAAAGTTGGCGCGGTTCCCAGAGCAGAATGACGAACGCGGCGGTCGCGAGTGAATTGATCAAATCGCTCGGCCGTTTGAGCGCCCAGCCCCCGAGGACAATGGTCATCATCACGGACGCGCGGAT
>JBEKZT010000190.1:0-4269 GCA_049509595.1 Verrucomicrobiota bacterium | reverse complement strand
CTACTTGGGACAAGTCGGGGCTTGACGCGACTGGAAATTGTGAGTCTCTTTGTGAGTCGTTGTGCGGATTTCCGTTATTATTGGCGGGATTTTGTGGGGTTCGAATCCCCCTCTCTCCGCCAGTTTTTCCATTGAGATAATTTGATTTATGGCAAACACAATTCTCGTCGGCGCCCAGTGGGGTGATGAAGGCAAAGGCAAAATCATTGACGTGCTCACCGAGTCGGCGGATGTCGTCGTCCGTTACGCCGGCGGCAACAATGCCGGACATACGGTTTTTCTCGGCCCGAAAAAATACGTCCTGCACCTCGTGCCGTCGGGCATTTTGCGGAAAAATAAACTGTGCGTCATCGGCAACGGCGTGGTTGTTGATCCGATTGGCCTCGTCACCGAAATTCAAGCGCTGAAAAAACTCGGCGTGAATGTCAGCCCGAAGAATTTCGTCTTGAGCGAAACGGCGCACGTCGTTTTTCCATATCACCGCGAACTCGACGCGCAGCGCGAAGTGCTGAAAGGTAAAAATAAAATCGGCACGACGAAACGCGGCATCGGCCCGGCTTACGGCGACAAGGCCGCGCGCGTCGGCTTGCGTGTGAACGATTTGGTTGACCCGGCGCGGCTCGAAGAAAAACTTTCACGCCGCATCCAGGAAAACAACATCGTTCTCAAATCGCTCGGCGCGAAAACACTGTCGTTCAAAAAAGTTTTTGCGGAATATCTCGCCGCCGGAAAATTTCTCAAGCCGTTCGTCCAAAACACAGTCGTGCTTTTGCATCACGCGATGCGCGAGCAGGCGAACATTTTATTTGAAGGCGCGCAGGGGACGTTTCTCGACATTGACCACGGCACTTATCCGTTCGTCACGTCGTCGAACACGACGGCGGGCGGCGCTTGCACGGGTTCGGGCGTGCCGCCGCATCGCATGGACCGCGTCGTCGGCGTGATGAAGGCTTACACGACGCGCGTCGGCGAAGGGCCGTTGCCGACGGAGAATCAGGAGATTTCCGACCTGCTGCACGGCATGGGCCGCGAATTCGGCGCGACGACCGGACGCGCTCGGCGCTGCGGCTGGTTCGATTCCGTCGCCACGCGCCACGCGACGATGGTCAACGGCATTGACGACCTCGCCATCACGAATCTCGACGGCCTCGACACGGTGGAGACGATCAAGGTCTGCGTCGCGTATCGTCACGGCAAAAAGCAATACGACTTCGTGCCGAACGACGCGCAGGTGCTCGCCGAATGCGAACCGGTCTATGTGGAATTTGAAGGCTGGCGCACGCCGACGGACAAGGCGCGCAAGTTCGCCGACCTGCCGCCGAAAGCGCGCGCGTATCTGAAGGCGATCGCGGAACTGACGAATGCGAAATTGTTCATCGCATCCATCGGGCCGGCGCGCGAGCAGACGATTTTTGTTTAACGGTAAATTCGTTGCGGTCAAATGCACTATCAAATTGAATTCCTTCCGGCAGCGTTGGAACAACTTCGCGCGCGATGCAATGACGCTGTTCAAGTCGGGACGATTCGGCATGACTTCCAAATCATAGACCACGTCGCTGCCGCTGAGGCCAAGATATTCGCCTACGGCTGGCCGACTTTCGCGTCTTCGCGCAAAATTAAAAGCCCGTCCTCTTTTTTCAGCCCGATGGTTTCCGGATAGATTTCCAATTCATCCGCCGAATAAAGTATCCGGTGCGATTACACGCCGCGAATGTTCGTTACTTGTTGAACAAGATTCGTTGTAAGAACATTTGTAGGCATATTCAAAAAAATTGTTAGAGAGAATTAAAATTGTTTCAAGAACCGCACGTCGTTCTCGTAGAAGAGGCGAATGTCGTTGATGCCGTAGCGGAGCATGGCGATGCGTTCGATGCCGAAGCCGAACGCCCAGCCGGTCCAGACTTCGGGATCGTAGCCGACGTTCTCGAACACCTGTGGATGCACCATGCCGCAGCCGGCGATTTCCAGCCAGTCCTTGCCCATCTTTTTCACGAGCGCGTTGGCGAAATCAATCTCGTAGCTCGGCTCCGTGTAGCTGAAATAGTGCGGCCGGAAACGGATTTTCACGTCGCTGCCCATGAGTTCGCGGAAGACGAATTCGACCGTGCCCTTGAGGTCGCCGACGGTGACGTTTTTATCCACGTAAAGTCCTTCGATCTGGTGGAAGGTGGGATTGTGCGTGGCGTCGGCGTTGTCGCGGCGATAGACGCGTCCGGGAACAATGATGCGCACGGGCGGCGCCTGTTTTTCCATCACGCGGATTTGGACGGACGAAGTGTGGGTGCGGAGCAGTAGGACAGGCGTCGCGCCTGTCTCTGATTTTTTGTTTTCTGAAGTTTGAGAGAGGCGCGACGCCTGTCCTACGTTGAGATAAAACGTGTCTTGCGAATCGCGCGCGGGATGGTCGGCGGGCGTGTTGAGCGCATCGAAGCAATGATACTCGTCCTCAATCTCCGGCCCGTCGGCGACTGCGAAGCCAATCTTGCGGAACGCGCGGACGATGTCGTCGGTGACTTGCGTGAGCGGATGCAGTTTGCCCAGCGCGCGGCGGCGTCCGGGCAAAGTAAAATCGGTCGGCTCTTTCGGCAGCGCGGCTTTCAGTTCCAGCTCTTCACGGCGAGTGGCGAGTGCAGCTTCGAGTTCCACCTTGGCGGCGTTGATGAGTTTGCCGGCGGCAGGTTTTTCTTCCTTCGAGAGCGTGCCGAGCTGTTTCATCAGCGCGGTGAACTTCCCGTTCGGCCCGATCCACGCGCCTTTGGTCTGTTCGAGCGCGGCGAGGTCGGGCGCAGATTTGAGTTCGGCCAGCGCGGTTTGTTTCAGCGGTTCGATTTCGTTCAGGAGCGACATAGCTTTCCTAAAGAGTGAGACAGAATTAACAAAATTTACAGAATTCTTTTTGGCAATCGCGGCTCGCGAGGACGCTCGTCCCACCAAAAGCAAAACGGGCGAACCTTTTCAGGCCGCCCGTTAGTTGAATTTCAAATTAAGATTCCGTTCAGACTTTTGCCAATGTTGCGGCGGGCTTGTTTTTCAACGCAGCTTTGGCGACGTTCACCAATTCCGTAAATGCCGTCGCGTCTTGTGCCGCGATGTCAGCCAGCACTTTTCTGTCGAGTCCGACTTTCGCGGCTTTGAGACCTTCCATGAATCGGCTGTAAGTCAAACCGGCGGCGCGGGTCGCGGCGTTGATGCGAATCTGCCAGAGATAACGGAACGTGCGTTTTTTGACGCGGCGGTCGCGATAGGCGTATTGCCGGCCATGGTCAACGGCGTCGGACGCGTAGCGGTAAAGTTTGGAGCGCTTGAGGCGGAAGCCCTTGGCGGCTGTGAGCATTCTTCCGCGACGTTTGCGGGAGGCTGGGGAATTGGTGACGCGCATGGTTCGTTAAATCGTGAATCGTTCAGTGGCTGAACGGCAAATTTTGCAGGATGCGATAAGTGTCCGTTGAATCAACGACGGCGCTCTTGCCGAGACGTCGGCGGCGCTTGGAATTTTTGCCTTGCAGCAAATGGCGCTTGCCCGCGTGTGAGCGCATGACTTTTCCAGTGCCGGTGATTTTGAACCGCTTGGCTACGGATTTTTTCGTTTTGATGCCTTTGGGTCGTCGCATAATATTTAATTCAATAGCAAAAGAGTATTGATTCTACGTGGTAGCACGTAATGAAGCAAGAACGATTTTGGCCTGAATGGAGTGTTACGGACTATTTGTGGTACTCAACATTAATGGCACGGACGCCGAAGGTTGTGTTGTCATATCAACGGGTGCGCCAGCGTTGAGTTGCTTCAGGACGTCGTCCGTCAAATCATTTTCGCCGTCGGTATAAAGCACGAAGGGAGTCTGATTAACCGTTTGACCATCAGCATCAATCACCAATGAAAACCCGCCGGTCTTGGCTTTGTCGCTGACAGCTGCGCGGATTTCCCTCAAAATGTTTTCCCGCATCCGCTGGCTCTGTTCCGCAAGTGTGGCCTGTGCCTGATGTTCGAATTGAGCGATGGTATCTTCCGAATCTTTGATTTGCTTTAATTTATCATCGGCGGCTTGTTTGCGCTTGGCGCGCTCGTCATCGGAAACAGCCTGGTCATTCGCGGAATCCAGGAGATTTTGATATTCATCACGCGCTTTTTTTAAATCATCGATAAACCCGCGATCTTCCTTGGCCAGTTCTGTTTTACGGTCATCGAGCGCGGACTGCGCCAGCTTCGTTTTGTAATAACCGTCAAAAAGCTTTCGCAAATCCACCATGGCAATCCTGTTTTGCGCCTGT